>JAGLQQ010000001.1 GCA_023136735.1 Candidatus Omnitrophota bacterium
TTGAAAATCTTCAAAATACTCCTGAATGGGAGAAAAATCAAGTAAGGTCCTGAATATTCGCGGCTCAAAAAGATTTCTGCCATAAGAAACAGCAACATAAACTTTAGACCCGATAAATGAGAAATAGACAGTGCGTTTGCTTTTTTTCTTAAATTCTACAATTCTGCTCATTAGGCTGGTCGATAAAATATAACGCGCCTCTATCTGATCATCACCGTATACGGCAAACATTTTTTCAAATTCAGGGTCTTCGAGCTTAATAAGCTGTCCTCTCATTTTATTCATGGACTGAAGCATTGTGCCTATTTGTCCGAAAAGCTTTTCCGCGGTATCAGGCAAGACTACAGTTCTACCGCTAAAATGCTTATTAAAATCAGCAATAAAAAACAGCCCTTTAAAGATTGTATGCACATGCCTGCGGCCTTTGCTGTCATGCGTAACATATTTCGCGTGAATTTCGGAAAACTCAAGTTGAGTTTGCCCTATCTTACCCCTGACATAATCATCTCCTTTATACTCATCCGGCCTTCTGGTAAATATCTTACTTTCCATAAAAGATGACCTGGAAATTGAGCTTGTTCTTATATAATGCAGGCTTTCATCAATAAAATGGACAATACTCTCTATAATGCCCTTCTTGAAATTCTTTTTATAATCTTTGGAGACAAAATATGAAATACCCGCTACAGCAACGCCGCCGATTATAACAATAAAAATCGAGAAATCTCCGTTTTTAGCCAAAAACGCAATCAGCACTGCCAGAGGAATGATGATAAACAAAGCAAGCAATACCTTATTGCGCACTTTTAACCTCTGAACCTCCAGGACATTTAATTCAGGCAGAAGCGAGGTTTGATAAAAATGCTGTAGTTCGTCAAGAGTTTTCATTTATTTGGCCCCTTTCTTGCAAAAAAAGTATCTTAGGATTTATTGAAAAGGTTTTTAACATCTACGTTCTGACGTTCTTTTTGAGATATTTCAAATACCTGTTTTCTCTGATAGTGCATAATAGAAGCCAAAATGCTTGTTGGCACCATTTCTACCGCATTATTATAATCTGTGACCGAGGCATTGTACGCTCTTCGCGCGGCAGATATCTGTTCTTCAATTTCAGTCAGAGATTTTTGAAGCTGCATAAAATTCTGATTTGCCTTAAGATCAGGATAGTTTTCAACCGCGACCATAATACCGCCAATTGCTTTAGTAACTTTATTATCCAGCTCCACTTTCTCATCATCACTAATGTTTCCTGAAATTGCCTTTGCTCTAAGCTCGGTTATTTCTGTTAATGTCCCTCGTTCATGCTGCATATAGGTTTGAACGGTTGAAATAAGATTCGGGATGAGATCATATCTTTTCTTAAGCAATGTATCAATACTAGCAAAAACATTCTCTACCTGGTTTTTTTTACCCACTAAGCTGTTATATAAAAGTCCTATTAAAACAGCCCCTCCAATTAAAATCCATAATCCTATGCTCATTTTATCCTCCTTAATTGATCCCGCCTTGGCGGGA
>JAGLQQ010000010.1 GCA_023136735.1 Candidatus Omnitrophota bacterium
TGGCGGACAGGCATTCTCGAGGGCCATCCATGGCTGTCTGCGAAGTAATCAGTCGATTTTTACACATCCTTGTAACCCAACTGATTAAAATCCGCAAATACAATTCCCCCTATCTGTTTAATGTGCCAAGGAAAAGTGTTTTCTATCTAGGAGTTGGGATATATCTATTTACAATAAAACCATTGACTTTAATCTCTTATGTATTAAAATCAAATAAAGAATACAAATGTACTAATTTTAATCAAGGGGGCAATAAATGAAGAGCAAAAATAAGTTTATTTTAAGTGTTCTGTCTATCACATTTTTAGTTACTATCTCCGGCTGTACTGCTTTTTTAGCAGGCGCGGGAACCATTGGCATAGGCATGGACACTACGCGCCTTGAACGCTTTACTGATTATGACACAGCCTGGAATGCGACAATTGATACCTTAAATGATCTCTCAGCAGCCATTGAGATTGAAGACAAAGAAAACAACCAGATACAGGCAACCATGGCTGATTACAAGATTAAAATCCTAGTACAAAAATCAGGGCAGGAATCAGTATTTGTGGATGTAACTGTGAGAAAGAAAGGCCTGCCGAATCTAAGTTTTGCTGATAAGATCATTGAGCAAATAAATACAAAGATCCGCCAAAAAGATAGTTCTTTCTTGTTTAATGTGGAAAAAGAACCTGATTGCACAGATTAAAACAAGATTACACAGATTCATTCTCCGTCAAACCTAAGCAATCGCTGTAATCTGTTTTTAATCGTTGTAATCATGGGTAATCCTTATTTCTATCTAACTACTTCACATTTATTATCTTACAGAAACTATTCCACTTTAAATAAGCATGACCCAAAAAGATTAAGCTGAAAGCCTAAAAAGACTGAGGAACGAGAGATGTCAAAGAAGTTATAAATTACGAATTATGAGTTACAAGTGAAAAACAAAAAAGAGTTACAAAGTCACCAGAGCACAAGGACACAGGCAAGAAAGAAGTAAAAAGGTAAAAGTAGCAAGAAGCGAGTAAAAAACCCACATAATTTCACTAATCTTTTAATGCTTTTTGCGCTACTTCTAAAATTTCACCCTGAATAAAAGGCTTGTAAAGATACTGTGCCTGGTCTCCGGCATCCACAAACTGTATTTCCTTAAAAATCGGATCTGTTTCTATGAACCATTCAGCTGTCTTTCAATAACCTTGATAAGCGCTTCAACTGTTGTCGGTTTAGCAATAAAGGTCTTGCCGCCTATTATACCCCCACGGGATATTTCTTCTTCTTTTTTTACAACAGCAGTCAGAAATACCACGGGAATATTTTTTGTGTCTTCTTCCTTCTGTAGCAGTATGGCGATCTCATCACCTGAGATGTCCGGCATAATAATATCCATTAAGATCAAGTCCGGCTGAAATTCCTTAGCCGCTGCTACGCCCTTTGTCCCGTCAGACTCAGTCCTGACAATATAGTTTCCTGTTCGTTCCAGATTTATTTTTACTATATCCATAAAACCTACCTCATCATCAATAATCAGAATTTTCCTTTTCTCCATACATTCCTCCTTTTCAATAAAACAACCTATGTCTTCCTTATAATATCCTACACCCAGAACATCACCTTTACAACAGCACCGCTGCTTTCTGGCTTATTACTAATATATATCTGTCCATTATGCATTTCAATTAGATTCCTTACTATTGATAAGCCCATCCCCGTGCCCCCGGCATTACGCCGGGTAGTAAAAAACGGTTCAAATATTTTAGTTAATATCTCATCCGAAATCCCAGTGCCTGTATCCTCTATCTCTGTGATTACCACGCGTTCATCAGGATTAGGGTCTTTGTCTTTGACCCTGATTGCTGATATCGGGGCATCCGTAACTATTTCCATATATGTGCGCACAGTCAATGTTCCTCCTGCGCTCATTGCATGAGTAGCATTTAAAATTAGATTTACAAGAACCTGCTCGATTTTATTTCTATCCAATTCAAGCGACGGAAGATTATCCTGTAATTGCTGCACAACTTTAATATGATCTTTATCAAGCTGATGTTTTGTCAATAACAGCGCTTTTGTTACTAGCTTATTAATATCACACGGGCTGACCTCAAGATTAGCAACGCTTGAAAAATCCAGCAGCCCGCGGATAATATTATCCGCCCTCTTTACCGCGTCATTCATATGCTGCAATACAACAGGGGAATGTTCATCGGCATTTTTTATTGTTGTATTAAGAAAATCCAACCCCTGCAGTATAATTGCCAGCGGATTTTTCACCTCATGCGCAACTCCGCTTGCTAAGCGCCCGACAACCTGCATCTTTGCCGCCTCAATTACCTGCGCTTGAGCTGCCTTCAGCTGAGAATAAGCCAATTGCAGTTCCTGCTGCGCGTTGAGCCGTTCATCTACCTCTATTTTAAGCACGTCATATGCCTTAGAAAGCTCTCTTGTCCGATCATCGACTCTTTTTTCCAGTTCCTCCCGAGCTAAACGCAATTCCTCTTCAACCATCATGCGTTCTGTAATATCCTCAAAGCTTTCCACTCCGCCGATAATATTACCTTTTTCATCTTTCAATAAGTCCGCGCTTTTTAAGACGATAAGGTCCTGTCCGTCTTTTCTGACCAAGATACACTCTTCACCAATTATCGGCTTTTCAATACCTTCATCAAAAAGATGGCACGAATCCTGGCAGGGAAATTTAGTAAATTCCACACATCGTTTTCCGACCATCTCCTTGGCTGTATATCCGGTAAGCTCCTCGGCATTATTATTCCAGCTGACAATATACCTATTTTTGTCGATAGTAAAAACCGCGCTGGGCACAACCTGAAAAATCCTCTCCGCGTAATCCTTAGCCTTTAATAATTCCTCTGTTCTTTTCTGCACCCGTATTCCAAGCTCATCATGAGCTACTCTTAACTCCTGCTCCCTCATTTTTCTTATCTGTATCTCCTTTTCAAGCTGCTTATTGCTTATTTTGAGTTTTTCATGCAGTAAAAGCAGATAATTTTTGTCTTTTACTTCCTGTATCCACAAATAGGCAACAATCACCAGCATGACAAACAGTAAGATCTCATCAGGCAGTATAAAATTCTCCGGATAGCAAATCTGAATAGCAGTACGAAAATAGGTAAGACAAAACAGCATTATCACCATAGCTATTTTAAAGTTACGGCTGCTGCCTTTATGCTGCTGTATAATTGAAAGTGGTTTTTTCTCCATATCAAATCATCCCAAGGATTAATGCCAGCACACAGCAAACCCTTAAATTTGTGATAAAAGTTGTGAAATTTTAATTATAAATCCTTATTATATTATAGGTTTTATATTATTTGATAGCAAGTTATTTTGTAGAGCCCCAACTCCTAGATACAAAACACTTTTCCTTTGCTTATCAACCAG
>JAGLQQ010000100.1 GCA_023136735.1 Candidatus Omnitrophota bacterium
GCTGTCTGCGAGGTAATCAGCCGATTTTTACACATCCTTGTAAATCAACTGATTAAAATCCGCAAATACAATTCCCCCTATCTGTTTAATGTGCCAAGGAAAAGTGTTTTCTATCTAGGATTTGGGGTTCTGTTGATGTTCTTGACAAATAGGCTGGCAATTGTTATAATCTAGGAACTTATGATTTTTCATTAAATATTTGCTAATAAATATTTAAAATAAATAAAAAGGGGTGAGCAAGGTGGCAAAAGTACGAGTTTCTAAAGGAGAACCGCTTGAAAAAGCGCTTAGAATTTTCAAGAAAAAGCTGGACAGAGAAGGCACACTCAAAGAAATGAGAGCTAAAAAACATTATGAAAAACCCAGCGAAAAGAAAAAGAGAAAAGCAAAAAATGCTAGAAGTGGGCGAAGATAGCAAGTCAAAATGCCAATATGTACAAAAAAACTAATTTTTATATCTGTGCGCTTTTCCTGAGCTTAGTTTTAACTTTTAATACAAGCTCAGGAAATTGTGCGCAAAAGTCCCTCTTTACTGTTGCGTCATCTGTTCCTCAAATATATGAATATACACTGAAAAACGGTTTAAATGTTCTAATACAGGAAAAAGATGAGCGCGATCTAGTAGCATTGGAAATTATTGTTAAAACCGGCAGCTTGTTTGAAGGAAAGAAGCAGGGGGCTGGATTAGCTCATTTATTAGAACATATGATTTTTAAGGGCACACAAAAACGAAACGCGCTTAAAATTGATGATGAGATAAAAGAGCTTGGCGGCTTAATAAATGGTTATACCTCACATCAGTTTACAGGATTTACACTTCTGCTTCCATCTGAGAATTTTGAGGCTGGCCTTGAAATATTAAGTGATATACTAAGGAATCCTGTCTTTGATGAAAATGAGCTTAAAAAGGAAAAAGACGTCATCCTAAGCGAAATTAAGATGAACCGTGATGATCCAAAGCGTTATTTTCAAAGAGAATTCTGGAAGCACGCGTTCGGAATTAGTCCATACAATTTACCTATCTTAGGTTACGAATCATTATTTGAAGCGCTTAAAAGGGAAGACCTATGCCAGTTTCACAATAAATGGTATATCCCGAATAATATGATTATTGCTGTTGCTGGGAACATTGATCAAGCAAAAGCTTTCGATATAATAAGCAAGCATTTCAATGATTTCCCAATAGGCAATTTCCCAGAGGCAGTATTACCTCAATTACCAGCTTTAAAGTCACAACAGAATTTTGAAATAGAATATGATGTGACAACCTCGCGTATGATGATTGGCTTTGCCAGTGTAGAATTAGCCCATAAAGATTCAGCCGCGCTTGATATTATAGCTGCGCTTTTAGGTACAGGCAAAAGCGCGCGCCTTTATCAGCCTCTTGTAAAAGAGAAACAATTAGCATATTCCGTTAGCGCTTTTAATTATACACCTGGATTCAGGGGGATATTCGCGATAAATCTGCTTTTCGACTTTAAAAATAAAGACGCGGCGTTAAAAGAAATTTTTAAGATCATTGCTGAACTTAAAAAGATCTCTGTCGGCAAAAAAGAGCTCAAGAAAATAAAAAATATTTATACAAGTGATTATATCTTTGCGCAAGAAAAAGTGGCTTCACTGGCAAGTTCCATGGCTACTGACAAGGCCTATACCAATAATCCTTCTTTCTCCGCGGACTACTTAAAAAACATTTCATCCCTTACTCCTGATGACATAAAAAGATGCGCTAAAAAGTATTTATCGGACACTGATTTCATAACTGTGATTTTGAAACCGAATACTTCTAAATCAACTGAGAGTACACCTTTGATTAAAAAAAAAGCAACTGAGGAAATAAAAGAGATCACGTTGGATAACGGCATGCGCATTCTGCTAAAGAAAGACAGCTCAATTGCCGGCTTTTTTATGCAGGCGAGCTTTGGAGGCGGAGTACGCTGGGAGTTTACCTCAAATAACGGCATATTTAATCTAATTAGCAAAATGCTGTTAAAAGGTACAAAAAAACGATCCGCTCTTGAGATCGCGCGCTCTTGTGAACAAATGGGCGCGAGCATTTCATCGTTCAGCGGCTATAACAGTTTTGGCTTAAGCTTAAACGCGTTGAGTAAGGATATAACTGATGCTTTTGATATTTTCGCCGATTTGATTTTAAATTCAAATTTTCCTAAAGATGAAATTGAAAATGAAAAACGATTGACTTTAAAAGGCCTTGATCTTGAAGAGGATGACATTTTTCAAAGTACTTTTAATTTACTAAAAACTCATTTGTTCAACGATTATCCCTATCGTTTAAATCCGCATGGAAATTCGCAAGCGCTAATACGATTAAAGCAATCGGATCTAAAACTTGCTTATAGGCAGTTTGTAAATCCAAATAATTTTATTTTAAGTGTTTTTGGGGATTTTGATGAAATCATGGTTGAAGAAATGATTAAGAAGAAATTTTCAAAATTTAAATCAGTTCCGATGCCCAGTGTGCCCCAATTCAATGAAATTGAAACACAAGTTAGTAAGACTATAAAGAATAAGCGTGATAAAAAACAGGCACTACTTATGCTTGCTTTCGCGGGCTGCGACATAAAGAATCCTGATAAAGTAAATCTTGAATTCCTCAGTTCTTTGCTTAGCGGAACAGGGGGTATTCTTTATAAAAATATTCGAGAAGAACATGGCTTTTCCTATACTCTAGGGGGAAGCACTGTATCCGGATTGGATACAGGTTTTCTTTATATCTATGTCGCTACAAAGCCTGTGGTAATTGAAGAAGTAACGAGGATTGTGTTTGCTGAAATAAGTAAGATTATAAACGGTGAAATTAAAGAAACTGATATTGAATTAACAAAAAAACACCTTATCGCGCGAAAAAGGATTTCGCTTGAATCAAATTCTTCATTAGGTTTTACTGTATCATTAAATGTTCTTTACGGATTAGGTATAGATTATCATAATAAATATGAAGGTTTGATTAATAGTATTAATAAAACAAGCCTTATAAATACCGCTAAAAAATATCTCGATATTGAAAAAAGCGTACTAATAATTACAAAGGATGAATTTTAATGTTTAGCTTGTCTACATCATGGAACTGGGCACAGCATAAAAACGGACATGATTTAATAGAAGAAATCAGAAGTCTTGGTTTTGAAAGCCTAGAGCTTGGGTTTTCTTTATCTGAAGAAATCATTGACGATTTAATAAAAGCCAGCTGTAAAAATTCTTTAAAGATCTCTAGTGTACATAATTTTTGTCCGATACCTTGTAAATATACTGCCGGTGAATTCCTTCCCGATACGTTTTCTTTGTCCAGCCCCGATGAACTGCAAAGAAAAAAGGCTGTTGACTTAACATTAAATTCAATGGAAATAGCAAAAAGAGTAGGCGCTCAAGCACTTATAATCCATGCTGGCCGAGTAGAAATACCTGCACACACTAAAGATCTTATTAAGCTCTATAATCAAGGCGCGAAAGATAAACCTGTGTATGCGCGATTGCAAAGTGATATTAAAGCGGTTCGCGAAAAAGCGAAATCAGCTTATTTAACTGCTATAAAGCGCTCGCTTTCAAATTTAGTTAAAAGAGCTGCCAGTTTTGATTTGATGCTTTGCATTGAAAATCGCTATTATTGGAGAGAAATTCCTTCTTTATCAGAAATAGGAGAATTATTAGAGGAATTTTCAGGCAGCGGAAATTTTGGCTATTGGCATGATGTTGGACATGCCCAAGTCAATGATAATCTTGGATTGGAGAGACACTTAGATTTCCTTGAGAAATACAATAATTATATGGTTGGAATGCATATTCACGACATTGACGGAACTCAAGATCATCTGGCGCCTGGGGCAGGAGTATTTGATTTTACGGTATTGAAACCTTACTTAAAAAAGAATACAATAAGGGTGTTGGAGATTCATCAGCCAGCTACAGCGGCACAGATTAAAGCAGCCTTAGTTTATTTAAACAGGTTGGGACTTGATGCTAATTTGAAATGAGGGTTAACATGATAAGAAAAACAGTTTGGGCCGGGCCAAGAAACTTTTATCCGGATAACCCTGAAGTTTTAAATAAAACTATAGCAAAGCTTATTGATACCGGCCAAAAAAAGGAAGATTGCAAGGCTGTTTTGATGCCTCATGCCGGATATTTTTATTCTGGATATGTTGCTGGAAAGACAATATCTACGGTAAATATTCCGGATACAATAATTATTTTAGGGCCTAATCACACAGGATTAGGAATGCCTTACAGTATGCTGAGGAAGGGGGCCTGGCAAAGCCCTTTTGGCAATATAAGCATTCAGGAAGAATTGGCCAGTCTAATACTTAAAAACTCAGGTTATTTCAAAGAAGACGAAACCCCGCATATAAAAGAACATGCGATTGAAGTAGAAATTCCATTTTTGCAGTATTTTAACAAAAATATTTCTATAGTACCAATAATAATCTCTGATTTTGTGCTCAATAATTACAGAAAAGCCGCGGCAGAACTCGCGAACGCGATAAAAAAATTCGCGAAACCAGTGCTTATTGTTATAAGTTCGGACCTGACTCATTATGAATCACATGAAAAAGTAAAAGAAAAGGACTCCCAGGTTATCGAGGCTATTCAGGAGCTTGATGTCAATAAATTATACGAAAAGGTAAATACGAACAAGATATCCATGTGCGGGTGCGCTCCGGCATGCGTTGGTCTTTATACGGCTTTAAATCTTGGGGCAAAGGAAACACGGTTGATTGATTATAAAACAAGCGGTGATATAACTGGTGATTTTACCAGTGTTGTTGGGTATGCTGGCTTAATTATCAAATAGAAGTATTCTGCTTTATTCCGCGCGCAAAAGCATGCAAACTTCATTTAAAAATTTCTATTAAAACCAATTTTTAATTTGGTTCATTCTTAAATAATGTGACTAATTTAACATAACTGTTTATTTTATATAGATAAACGTCAAAAAGCAAAGCTGCATTTCATAAAAAGGCAAAACTGACTGTTAAATGAGCATTAGGAGCGAGGGAGCATGCTTTGCGGTT
>JAGLQQ010000101.1 GCA_023136735.1 Candidatus Omnitrophota bacterium
AACGTTTGCGAATGCCTTACATCTGCACATTTTACAACAGTGCCATATTAAACGTAAGATTGTCGGCACACTAAGGAGGATCACATGAGCGAAAAGAAGGTCGATGAAGGCTGGAAAGAGAAAGTGGAAAAGGAACAGGAGACATTAAAGCAGGAAAATATTGAAAATAGTACATCTATTAATAAAAAAGCTGTAAACACAGAAAGTGAAAACTTTGAAATGCCTCCTGTTGATTTTAATTTATTTGTCAGCAGTCTAGGTATGCAGGCTTTAATGGCACTCGGGGATATAGAGAATCCCATGACAGGTTCCAAAGATATACAGCTTCCTCAGGGAAAATATCTGATAGATACACTGGAAATGCTGCAAGTGAAAACAAAAGGAAATTTAGACTCAGCTGAAGACAATATGATAGAAACTATGTTATACGAACTGCGGATGAAATACATAGCGATATCAAAGGATAAATAAGTAGTTGAAAAATAAGGATGTTATCGATATAATATAATAACTATGGAGGTAGAAATGCAGAAGAAAAATGTAAAAGATGAAGTGAAAAATGTGAACACGGAAAGTTCCCCAAAAGCAAAAGCTCTTGAGCTTGCTCTTAGTCATATTGAAAAGCAATTCGGTAAGGGTTCAATAATGAAATTGGGGCAAAACACTAAATTGGACATTGATGTTATCTCCTCAGGAGCATTAAGCCTTGATATTGCTCTTGGCGTAGGTGGATTACCAAGAGGCCGTATAGTTGAGATTTATGGACCGGAATCAAGCGGGAAAACAACATTAGCTTTAAGTGCCGCGGCACAGGCTCAGAAAACAGGCGGAGTAGCTGCTTTTATCGATGCTGAACATGCTTTTGAACCTAGTTACGCGAAAAAGCTTGGACTGAATCTCGATGACCTGCTTATTTCTCAACCAGATACAGGAGAGCAAGCTTTAGAAATCGCTGAAACACTTGTAAGAAGCAATGCTGTAGACTTAATCATTATCGATTCTGTTGCCGCTTTGACTCCACGAGCTGAGATTGAAGGTGATATGGGCGATTCTCATATGGGACTGCACGCAAGATTGATGTCACAGGCTTTAAGAAAATTAACCGGAGCTATTTCAAAATCCAAAACATGCGTTGTTTTTATCAACCAGATTCGCATGAAAATCGGCGTAATGTTCGGCAATCCCGAAACAACAACCGGTGGAAATGCCTTAAAATTTTATGCATCGGTGCGTTTGGACATTAGAAGAATTGAAACTTTAAAAACCGCGGATAGTGTTATCGGTACTCGTGTACGGGTAAAAGTTGTTAAAAATAAGGTCGCCGCCCCCTTTAAGCAGGCTGAATTTGATATTATGTACGCTGAAGGGATATCCAAAGAATCTAATATACTGGATCTGGGCATTCGCCAAGGATTAATTCTCAAATCAGGCGCCTGGTTTACCTGTGGAGAGGAAAAACTTGGACAGGGCAAGGAAAAAGCCAAGGAATTCTTAAGAGAAAATAAGAAGCTCTCAGATGAGATTGAGAAGAAAATTAGACAGGCAGTTAATCTTTAATACAGGTCATTCCTATTTAAAGTGGAATAGTTTCTGTAAGATAATAAAAGTGAAGCAGTTAGATAAAAATAAGAATTACCCATGTAATCTAGTTTTAATCTGTGTAATCAGGTTCTTTTACCACATTAAACAAGAAAGAACCTTTAATACTCTCCAAAGGCAGTGAAAAGGTATGTTAGAAAAATCTAATAAATTAATCAGTGTGTTCATAGTATTTGGGATTTTTATTCAATTAGCAAGTAATGTATTTGCTTTGAATGTTAGCCAAAGCAAAAACTCCCTAAAGATCATTGAACAGTTGGAAGATAGCGTTTTCCAAGTAGCTGAAAACGTTGGCAGCGCGGTTGTAGGAATCAGCACGCAAAGAAACAGACTGGTTACATCTTATTTTAGGAAATACGGTGATGAGTTTTTTAATGAATTTTTCCAAACCTTTTTTTTCGGAGATTCTTCTCAACGAGAATACAAGCAAATAGGCCTTGGCTCAGGAGTGATTATTAATCCAGATGGACATATACTAACAAATGAGCATGTAATAGCCGGCGCTGACAAAATTAAAGTAACTCTTGCTGATGGACGGGAATTTGAAGCGGAATTAAAAGGTGCTGATTATAGGTCAGATATAGCCTTAATAAAAATTAATGCCCTTGATCTTCCATATGCTGAACTAGGTGACTCTGATGCCCTTAGAACCGGTCAATGGGCTATTGCCATAGGGAATCCATTTAGTTTTGCCATATCAAATCCAAAACCAGTAGTTACTTTTGGTATTATCAGCGCCTTGGCGCGTACTTTGCCCAAGACTAACCATAGAAGTAGAGCATATCTGGATTTGATTCAAACTGACGCGGCTATAAATTCTGGGAATTCCGGTGGACCTTTGGTAAGCATTCAGGGAGAAGTGATTGGAATAAATGCGGCAATTTTAAACACTGGCGGATCAGATGGAATAGGTTTCGCCATCCCTATAAATGATGCCAAAATAATAATTGAAAATCTTCTGCGTGGTGAAAAGCTTATTTACAGATGGATTGGAATAAGTATCCAGGATATTAACCACGTAATGGCTGAATACTTTGATCTGAAAAAGGCACAGGGCGCATTGGTACTGAAGGTGTCAAAAAACAGCCAGGCTGAGGCTGCTGGATTATGCCCTCAGGACATCATCATGAAGTTTAACTCTGAAAAAGTGGAAAATTCGCTTGATTTTATAAAAAAAATCAGCCGAGTGAATACGGGCGATATAATAAAGCTTAAAATTTTTAGAAACTCTTTGCCTCGCACGATAATAGTAAAATTAAACGAAAAACCAAAGGAATTGGAGTTATCCCTGAACCAAAAGCCGCCCAAAAGCAAAAAAGCAAAAAAGAAAGAGTCCCCACAGGACAGTGATACACACAACAACAAAAGATCAGACGCAAAAACTCCACTTAAAACATGGCGAGGCATGAAAGTAGCTGAAATAACTAAGGAGTTTGCTGATAATTTTCAAATTGAAACTTATATTGGAGTTATCGTTACCAAAGTTATTGCAGGCACTCCAGCCGAAGGAGCCGGAATAAGAGTAAAAGATATTATTACTCAAATAAATACTTCTAATATTCAGACTCTGGAGGACTACTTGTTTGCCATTTCTAAATCTTCGGGGAAAGTACTGATTAAGACTAATAGAGCTTATTTAATGATTCAGGAGCAATAAGAAAGGTTTATTACCTATCCGATGTTAAGTGAATTAGAATCCGCGAAAAATTTTGCTTTGAGGTTAATAAAGTTCCGTACGCGCTCAAAGTACGAACTCCTTAATCGTTTAAAAAGAAAGCACTACCCGGAAGAAATAATTAAACAAGTTCTTGATTTATTGACGAATTTAGGGTATGTTGATGACTTAACCTTTGCTAAGGCATGGGTTAATGGCAGATTACACTTTAAGCCGCGCAGCAGAAAGCTTCTAGCTTATGAACTTAAAAATAAGGGCATAGAGGAAACAATAATTGAAGGTTGCCTTGCTGGATTAAACTCAAAAATCGAAGAGCAAATAGCCAGTAAATTGGTACAAAAAAAGATTTTGAAATTTAAGGGATTATCCAGGGAAACTAAAAAAAGACGTTTGATCGGATATTTATCAAGACGCGGATTCTCAGGTGGTATTTCATATAAAATTATAAATGAATTGGAAGAACTGTGAAAAGTAATGAAGTTAGACAAAAATTCCTGAAATTTTTTGAAAAACGCGGTCATAAAATAATTGAAAGCGACTCACTCGCTCCCGCAAATGATAAATCTGTTTTATTTACATCAGCTGGAATGAATCAGTTTAAAGAGCAGTTTATGGGAAATATTACTGATTTTAGAAGAGCTGCAAGTTCTCAAAAATGTATGCGTACGGCTGATTTAATAAATGTAGGGAAAAGCCCTACACACCATACTTTTTTCGAAATGCTGGGTAATTTTTCTTTTGGAGACTATTTTAAAGAAGACGCGATACTTTGGGCTTGGGAGTTTATAACTGAGGAGTTATTACTTCCAAAAGAAAGATTATGGGTATCAGTGCATACTAGCGATGATGAAGCTTATGATATCTGGATTAAGCAAATAAAAATTTCAATAGATAAAATTGTTAAGCTTGGCGATAAAGATAACTTTTGGCCGGCTAATGCCCCAAAAGACGGGCCGAATGGGCCTTGCGGGCCATGTTCTGAGATATTTTATGATTGGGGCAAGGAATACGGTTGTAAGGATCCTAAGTGTTCTCCTGCATGTGATTGCAAGAGATTTTCTGAAATCTGGAATCTTGTTTTCACTCAATATGAAAGACAAAGTGATGGGAATCTAATTCCACTACCTAGTAATAATATTGATACAGGCATGGGACTTGAACGAATAACCAGTGTGGTTCAGAATGTAAGAGAAAACTACGCGACTGATTTATTTGTTCCAATTTTAGAATCAATAACAGAACTTTTAAATCGAAAAAATATTATAGCTGATAGCGCGTGGTTTAATACTCGCGCAAAAGCTGTGGCTGATCATATCCGGGCTGCTTCTTTTGCTATTGCTGATGGGGTAATTCCTGCTAATGAAACTCGCGGATATGTTATTAGAAAATTAATTCGACGTTCAATTATGAATTTGAAGGCTGTTGGAGTAAAAGGCCCTTTTTGTTATGGCCTGGTCAATAGTATCGCAATTGTAATGCAGGAGCAATATCCCCAGATTAAAAGAAAGCGCGAGACTATTGCCGGAATAATTAAAAATGAAGAAGAAATGTTCTGGAAAATCCTTGATGAACGCAGTGAGGAAAACGCGCGGCTGTTTAAAGCGCTTACTCAGAATTTAAGCTGTGAAACTCCCGCTCAACTGGCTTTCAATCAATATGATACTTTCGGAGTTCCACTTGAAATCAGCAAAGAAAATGCTCAGAAAGCGGGGTTAAAAATTTTAGATGAGGATTTTGAGAAATTAATGGATGCCCAAAGAGATCGATCAAGAAGCGGAACTCAGATATCTAGTGAAATTTTCTCAAAAAGCATTGGGCATTTAATCAAAGATTTGACCACTGAATTTACCGGATATGTAGAACTAGAAACAGAAGCTAAAGTTACCGCGCTTTTGCAGGCAGATATTTTAAAAGACGAAGTTTTCGACACTGATGAAATTCATCAAGTAGATGTAGTGCTTGATAAGACACCTTTTTATGTTGAAGCTGGCGGTCAGGCAGGGGATTTGGGTGAAATTGTACTTGAGAATGAAAGTGTTATCCAAGTTGTTAAAACTATAAAAGTGAATAATTCAATTTTTCATAGATGCCTGGTAGATAAAGGCTCGATTAAGAAGGGCGATGAAGTGATTGTAAGGGTCACTCCGCGAGAGCATCGAGTTGCTACGATGAGAAATCACACAGCAACGCATTTATTGCAGTATGCTTTGAGGGAAATTCTCGGTGATAGTGTTGAACAGTCTGGTTCATATGTAAATAGTGAAAAGTTACGTTTTGATTTCACACATTTAAAAGCATTAAAAAAAGAAACAATAGGAAAAGTTGAGAAATTGGTAAATGTTCTTATTTGGGAGAATTTAGTGGTTCAGACCAATGTAATGAAAATTGAAGACGCGAAAAAATCAGGCGCGTTAGCTTTCTTCGATGATAAGTATGGAGATACCGTACGTGTTGTATCTATCGAAAATATTTCTAAGGAATTTTGCGGCGGCACTCATGTTAAAGCAATTGGACAGATAGGATTATTTAAGATTGTTTCTGAGAGCTCAATTGCTCAAGGTATTAGACGGATTGAAGGAGTTACTGGTTTAAAGGCTTTTGAGCTGCTTGAGATGAATGAAGCTTTACTTGATGAACTTAGTGCGGCACTTAAAGTTACACCTGATAATTTAAATGAGACTGTAGAAAAGCTCATAAAGCAGATAAAAAATCAGGAAAAGGAGCTGGCTGATTTTAAATTGGGATCACTTCGCAATGATGTAAGTGCCCTTATAGACTCTTGCGTTAAAGTCGATAATATTAGCGTGATTGTAAAGGAATTCAAGAACTATGATGTCAACGCGCTTAGAAAGATGAATGATCTGCTGAAAGTGAAAGCAGATCCAATGATTTCTGTGCTGGGGACAACCAGCAGTAAACCGATGATTATAGTTGGCCTCAGCGCGGCCTTGGTTAATAAAGGCCTTGATGCTGTAGAGATTATTAAAGAGCTATCCGCTTTGACTGGCGGCGGCGGTGGAGGAAAAAAATACCTTGCTCAGGCTGGCGCAAAAGATGCTGATGGTTTACGCGCGGCTATATCGCGGGCACCAAAAATTATTGAAAATTTCTTAAAAAAATAGATTAACGAGGTGTTAGATGAAAGTAGTAAAATTTTCAGATAAGACATTAGAAAAAATTTACAGCAGGCTTGCGCACCGTAAAGTGCGGGTTAAAAAAACTGTAGAAAAAATCCTAAGTGATGTCTCAGCAAAAGGTGATGAAGCTTTAATTAAATACACCAAAAAGCTTGACGGAGCCGCGCTTACACAGAAACAAATACGTGTTAGTGAGTCAGAGACTAGCGGAGCTTATCAAAATATTGAGTCTGCATTTATTTCCAGTTTGAAAATCGCAACGAATAATGTCACGCGTTTTTATAAAAAGCAGATAAAAAAATCATGGAAATTAAAAGGAGAAGACGGCATAACTACAGGCGAGATATTCAACCCGATCGAACGAGTTGGAGTGTATGTGCCAAGCGGTACAGCACCGCTGGTTTCATCTGTATATATGAGTGTATTACCGGCTAAAATTGCTGGTGTCAGTGAGATATACCTAGCCACTCCGCCAAACGCGGACGGACTTGTTAATCCATATATTTTAGCTGTCGCGAGTCTTTTAAAAGTGAAAGCTGTTTTTAAATTAGGTGGTGCTCAAGCAATAGGAGCTATGGCTTTTGGAACTAAAACCGTGCCAAAAGTGGATAAAATAGTAGGCCCGGGCAATGATTATGTAACTGAGGCAAAAAGACAGGTTTTTGGATACTGTGATATTGATATGCTTGCCGGTCCTAGTGAGGTAGTTATAATTGCTAATAACTTTGCGAATCCTGCTCATGTTATTGCAGATCTTTATGCCCAGGCTGAACATAAGCTAGGTATTGGAATACTTATTACCACCTCTAAAAAACTAGCTAATATTGTTCGAAAAGAAGCGGCTAATGGCTATGTGATTATGGTGAAAAACCTTGATGAGGCTATTGATGTTTCAAACAGAATCGCGCCTGAACATTTGGAGATAATGGTTAGGCAGCCTAATAAGCTGTTAAAAAAGATCCGTAATGCGGGTGCTGTTTTTGTTGGTCCGTATTCTCCTGTTGTTGTTGGAGATTATATATCAGGACCTAGCCATGTATTACCCACATCAGGCACAGCTCGGTTTTTCTCAGGTCTTGGCCTTAATGATTTTATGAAAAGTACACATGTTATAAGCTATACTAAGAAAGCTTTAGAAAAAGTTGCTCCGGCAATTGAAAAAATCGCCTCCCTCGAGGGAATGAAAAGACATGTCCAATCATTAAAAGCAAGGTTAGAATAAATTAGGGGAGTTAAATTATTATGACAAACGATATTACTAAAAGAACAGCAATAATCAAAAGAAAAACAAATGAAGTTGATATTAACGGATCTTTTAATATTGATGGGGGCGGTAAAACAGATATTAAAACTGGTTTTGAGCCTTTAAACCATCTGTTGACATTATTTACCTTTCATGGACTCTTTGATCTTGAAATTAAAGCTGAGGGAGATTTACCGCATCATATTATTGAAGATATCGGTATTGCCCTAGGAAAAGCTTTTAAGCAGGCTTTAGGTGAAAAAGAAGGCATTAACCGTTACGGCTGCTTTACTGTGGCCATGGATAAGGTTGCCGTAGAGGCTGTAATCGATATTAGCGGCCGACCGTCAATACATGGGAGAACACTTGATAAAGGTAATAACGGACTAGCTGATTTTTTAGATAGTTTTAAGTTTGATAATACAGATTTTACAGCAAGACATGCTGAAGAGTTTCTTGAGTCTTTCTTACAGCACTCTGGAATAAGTTTAGTTTACATGATTAAATCGTCTGAAGGAGACCTGCATCATATATTAGAGGCACTTTTTAAAGCCATGGGTAAGGCACTTGATCAGGCAACTTTTATTGACAACAGACGCAAAGGCATACCCTCAACTAAAGGAATAATTGATTAATATGTTTTCAGTTTATCCGGCAATAGACTTACGCAATGGCAAGGTCGTACGCTTATACAAAGGACTTTATAATAAGGAAACTATTTACTCTGAAGACCCTGTTGATATTGCAAAGCAATGGAAGGCAGCAGGGACGCAGGTTCTGCATATTATTGATTTAGACGGCGCTTTTGTCGGTAAATCAAAGAACCTTGGTGTTGTAAAAAGAATCATTAGTGAGTGTAAGTTAAACGTTCATCTGGGCGGAGGTATACGATCTAAAGAAGCCATTGAGCAAGCAATTAATGCCGGAGTTCATAGAGTTATTATGAGCACTAAGATCTTTCAGGATAAGAATTTTCTAAGCTCCCTAAGTGAGGAATTAAAGGATAAGATCCTTGTAAGCATTGATAGTAAAGATGGAGTAGTCATGGACAAGGGCTGGAGAGGCCAAACCAGTTTAAGCGTCATGGAAGCACTTAGAGTTGTAGAAGTTTTCGGTATTAAAACATGTGTAGTGACAGATATAACTCAAGACGGAACTTTGATGGGGCCGAATGTTTTGTCACTTGAAAAAATCCTGTCCTCAACAAAGATGAAAATAATAGCCGCTGGGGGAATGTCCTCATTAGATGATGTAAAAACCATGGCTCAGATCAAAAAGAAACATGCTAATTTAAACGGAGTGATAATCGGCAAAGCACTCTATGAAGGAAAGATAGATCTGAAGGAGGCAATTGATTGTGCAAGTTAAACGACCAAAACTAAAAAAACTAAAACTTAAAAATCTTAAATCTGTTAATGATTTAAAATTTGATTCAAATGGATTGATTCCTGCTGTAGTCCAAGATACTAAAACCGGAGAAATCCTCATGGTCGCCTATATGAACAAGACATCCTTGAAAAAAACTCTAACAACAGGACTGGCTACTTATTATTCACGTTCCAGAAAATGCTTATGGCTAAAAGGTGATACTTCCGGGCATTTCCAAATAGTTAAAAAAATCCACTTCGATTGTGATAAAGATACGCTTCTCGTTGAAGTAAAGCAAATCGGAGTTGCGTGTCATACTGGGGAATGGTCTTGTTTCTACACGCGTATGGCATAGAATAGAGTGAGTATCGCGTATTATGCAATGCGTATTGCATGAAAAAATAAAAGAGGAAGAGATGAAATGTAATTTTAGCAATGGATATAACTATTTTACCGATAATAACCGTAAAAAAACGTAAAATTTCACAGGGCTAAACAATATGTACTATCCGAGCAGAGAAGAATTTAAAAGATTAAGCAAAAATGGAAACCTAATTCCTGTTTACAAAGAACTCCTTGCGGACTTGGAAACTCCTGTATCCGCGTTTATGAAAATTGATAACTCTGAATATTCTTACCTTCTTGAGTCTGTTGAAGGAGGCGAAAAGATTGCTCGCTATTCCTTTCTTGGATCCAATCCTTCTTTAATTTTTAAAAGCAAGGGTATAAACATTGAAATACTGCGAAAAAGCGGTTCTAAGTTCAAGAAAAAATCTTATACAGCAAAAACTGACCCTCTTGAGGAAATAAAAAATTTAATTAGTGAGTATAAATTTGTAAACGTGGAAGGGTTACCGCGTTTTTGCGGCGGGTTTGTAGGTTATATGAGTTATGACTCAGTAAGATTTTTCGAAGATATACCGGATAAAAACCCTGATGACTTAAACCTTTACGACAGTATTTTTGTCTTAACGGATACAATACTGATCTTTGACCATATTGCGCATAAAATAAAGGTTGTCTCGAATGTTCATTTGGACTCTAAAAAAGGAAAGTTAACATCAGGAGAACTTGACAAAATTTATGATGAGGCTCAAAAAAAGATTAAGGGACTTGTTAAAATGCTCCAAAAACCGCTTAAGATAACTAATAAAAGCAAACAATGCCTGCCGTTTAAAGTTAAATCAAACTTAAGTAAACAAGCCTTTAAGAAAGCAGTGACTAAAGCTAAAGAATATATAAAAGCAGGTGATATAATCCAAACTGTACTCTCTCAGCGCTTCATGACGGATATAAATGTTAAGACATTTGATATCTATCGCTCACTACGCATGGTAAATCCCTCTCCCTACATGTATTATTTGAAATTTGGGGATATTAAATTAATTGGCTCGTCTCCTGAAGTAATGCTTCGCTGCGAAAAAAACATTGCCGAAGTCAGGCCGATTGCTGGAACTCGAAAAAGAGGCAGGAGTGAGGAAGAAGACGGGATTTTGTCTGAAAATTTACTTGATGACCCAAAAGAGAGAGCTGAACATATAATGCTCCTTGACCTTGGACGCAATGATTTGGGGCGAGTTTGTCTTTATGGAAGTGTTCACGTCAAGGAACTGATGAAAATCGAGAAGTATTCACATGTTATGCATATTGTCAGTGATGTCCAAGGGAAAATTAAAGCTGGAATACATAACCTTGATGTTCTCAAAGCCACTTTTCCTGCCGGAACTGTATCCGGAGCACCAAAAGTAAGAGCAATGGAAATTATTGATGAACTGGAAACTGTGCGTAGAGGGCCATATTCCGGGTGCGTTGGATACTTTAGTTTTTCAGGAAATCTTGATTCCTGCATTACAATCAGAACTATAATAGTAAAAGGAAAAACCGCTTATGTTCAAGCAGGCGCGGGAATTGTCGCTGACTCCAAACCTGAAAAAGAGTATCAAGAGACAGTTAATAAAGCGAGGGCTCTTTTAAAAGCAATCGAGATAGCACAAAAGGGGATGTTATGATTCTGGTTATTGATAATTATGATTCTTTTACATATAATCTTGTTCAATATTTCGGAGAATTGAAACAGGATGTTAAAGTCCTTCGTAACGATAAAGTGTCTATCGCCGGAATCAAGAAATTAAGACCAAAACAAATCGTGATATCACCTGGGCCATGTACTCCGAAGGAAGCGGGAATGTCCGTTGAAATAATTTTGAACTTTTATGAAAAAATCCCTCTGCTTGGAGTTTGTCTTGGGCACCAGTGCCTCGGTTATGCCTTTGGAGCAAATATTATAAGTTCAAAAACGTTGATGCATGGGAAAACATCTAAGATATTCCATGATAGACAAAAAATATTTAAAGGTATTCCTAATCCATTTAAAGCTACACGATATCACTCGCTTTCCATAGAAGAACGCAGTATGCCAAAAACTTTTAAAATAACCGCAAGATCTGATGATGGGGAAATAATGGCTATAGAACATTTACATCTGCCTGTTTTCGGTGTTCAATTCCATCCTGAATCTATTCTCACAATTGAGGGTAAAAATATCTTGCAAAACTTTTTAAAGCAAAGGAAAAAGAAATGATCACTCATTCTCTTGAAAAACTAATTAATTCCCAGGACTTAAGCCGCATGGAGACAGAAACTGTATTTACTCAGATTATGCAGGGAGCTGCTACCGCCCCCCAGATAGCCGCGTTGCTCACCGCTATGCGAATGAAAAGTGAATCTATTGAAGAAATTACCGGAGCAGCCAGTATTATGCGTGAATTGGCTGTTTCCTTAGATATTAAAAGTAAGCTGATTATGGATACCTGCGGCACAGGCGGTTCAGGAAAACACGCGTTTAATGTCTCTACATTAACGGCTTTGGTAGTAAGCGCTGCTGGGATTACTGTGGCTAAACATGGCAACCGCGGCATTAGCAGTAAATCAGGCAGCGCCGACCTTCTGGAAGCTTTAGGCGTTAATATAAACGCAAAGCCTGAGATCACCCAAAAGTGTATCAATGAAATCGGAATTGGGTTTATGTACGCGCCGCTTTTTCATCAAGCAACGAAATACGCTGCTGGAGTCCGCAGAGAACTGGGGTTTAGAACGATCTTTAATATTTTAGGGCCTTTGACAAATCCAGCGCGTGCGACTCACCAATTATTAGGAGTGTTTAATCCTGATTTATGCGAGCCTATGGCGAGGGTTCTGAGAAATCTCGGGTTAACCCATGCCCTTGTCGTTCATGGAAATGACGGAATTGATGAGGTTACGACTAGCGATTCAACTACTGTTTGCGAAATGAGAGATGGAGAAATTAACAGCTACATAATAACGCCTGAGCAATTTCACTTAAATAGAGCATCAATAAAAGATATTCAAATTAGCGGCCTGGAAGAAAGCAAAAAAGCAGCACTTGAAATATTACACGGGAAAACCAGCCCGATATATGATTTTGTTGTCCTGAATTCAGGCTGTGCCTTATATACAGCAGAAAGCGTTTCTTCAATAAAAAAAGGCATTGAACTGGCAATTGAAATTTTAAACGAAGGTAAAGCCCTCGCAAAGCTTGAAAGTTTAAAAATAATGACTAATGAAAACAATTCTTAAAAAAATAATTGAAGTTAAAAAGTTTGAGATAAGAAAATCAAAGAGTATTTTATCTTTGGCTGAACTTAAAAAAAAAGTAAGCAAAGAAAAAATAGTTACCAGAGATTTTAAAAGTGCTCTTGAGAAAAAAAATTCACTTACATGCATTGGTGAGCTCAAGATAGCTTCACCGTCAAAAGGGTTTTTAAATAAGAATTTAAATCTGGTTAAAACAGCTAAAATTTATGAAAAAGAGGGGATAAGCGCGATATCTGTATTGACAGACTCTCATTTTAAAGGCAAGCTGGGGGATTTGCAGCTTGTAAAGAATGAGGTAACTATACCAGTATTACGTAAAGACTTCATAATAGAAGATTATCAAGTATATGAGTCTTTGTATAATGGAGCTGACGCATTACTGCTTATCGCGGCTGTTTTAAGTAAAAAGTCTTTAGCTCGGCTGCTTGATCTAACACATAAGTTAAAGATGAATGCCATTATTGAAATCCATGATTTATATGATCTTAAGAAAATAGACTTTAGATCTGCCCGGATTATAGGCATTAATAACAGAAATCTTAATGATTTCTCACTGGATCTTGAAAATACAAAGAAACTATGCGGAAAAATTCCAGATAAAATGACAAAAATTAGCGAAAGCGGAATTAATTCCAGAGCTGATATGCTATATCTTCAAAAACTTAAGATTGATTCTGTGCTCATCGGAGAGGGCCTGGTTAGTGCCAGTAATATTCCTCTTAAAATCAGGGAATTATTAGGAAAAAGAAATGCTAAAAGTTAAGATCTGCGGCATCACTCAAGTGAATGACGCGCTCCATGCCTGCCAATACGGAGGGGATGCGCTGGGATTCATCTTTGCAAAGAGTCCGAGGATAATAACGCCGCAAAAAGCAAAGGAGATAATCAAGCGCGTACCTGAGTTCATAGCAAAAGTCGGAGTATTTGTAAACGCGGATAGGGCTCTTGTATTGCATATAACAAGGGAGTGTAAGCTTGATACTTTACAATTTCACGGAGAAGAATCGGATAAGTATTGTGCTTTTTTTAAAAAGTATTGTAAAATAATAAAGGCATTTAGAATTAAGGATACAGCTAGTATTAAAGCAATAAAAAAATATACTAGTGTTGATGCTTATTTATTTGATTCTTATTCAAATGATTTTTATGGCGGCACTGGATATACGTTTTCCCATAGTTTATTGAAAAACGAGTCTTTCAACAAACCGATAATTATCGCTGGGGGAATTAATGAAAAAAATTACGGGAAAATCGCGAATTTACTGCATCCTTTCGCGTTTGATATTTCGAGTTCAATAGAATCAAGCCCTGGAAAAAAGGATTTGATTAAAATGAAAAACCTAATTAAAAGGATAAAATTACTTTAAATAAGGTTAGAAAGTAAAGAGGGACATTATGAAGAAAAAACATAAGCGAAAAAATCAGATAAGTATTTCAGAAAAAGATATCCAGAGTAAACTTTATGGAAAGTCTAAGGAACCAATGCCGAAAGAGCCGGCAGAGGTGACTAAAATCACGGAAAAAGATATAATGCAGAAGCTTTATCCAGCTAAGATAAGCTTGGATTCTGAAATTGTTAGTAACCCTGAGATAAAGATAGAAAAAGAAGAGCAGCCTGCTGATTTATTTGAAAATAAAGCCCCCATTCAACCGGGGATCCAAGAGGAAATCGATACGCTTAAACTAGCAATTACGAGCCTTGAGAATAAGCTGAAGGCTTCCCTTGACCAGAAAGAGCGTCTAAAAGTAAAGCTGGTGCAAAAAAGAAAATTGATAAATATTAGAGAAAAGACAGCAGATCTAATCTTAAACCGTATGCCTGAAAAGTTTATTATGCTTTTAATAGTTTTTCTGATATTTGGGATATTTGTTGTCATAAAAAGTTTAAAATCCCCATCTGTCCAAACAAAAACGCCAAAGGTACAGCTAACTGTTGAAGATGAGGCTTCAAAATTAGAGATAGAAAAACCTCAGGTAAAGATTAAGGAAAAAAGTTTTACACCGGAGCTTGAGACAATAGTAAAGAAGCGATATACTATTCAAGCCGCTGAATATGCTGATGAAGAAGCCGCGAAACGTTTCATTGCTGCCTTAAAAAAACAAGGTTATGTTGTAAGAGTCGATACAATTTATAGAGATAAAGGTAAAACTAAAGCATATTTTAAGATCAATGTTGGAGCATACAATACTTTGAATGAAGCAAAGAAATTCAATGAAATATTCAAAAATAAAACTAATATTAAGGATTCTTTTATTAAGGAGTTAAGCCTTTAATGACTGTTATCCCGGACAAAAATGGATACTTTGGAAATTTCGGCGGCAGATATGTACCGGAAACCCTGATGAGCGCGCTTAAAAGTTTAGAGGCCGTTTATAGCGAATCTCAAAAAAGCGCGCGGTTCAATAAAACATTGAACTATTATTTAAAGGAATTTGCCGGCAGAGTTACTCCTTTGTACTTTGCCTCCAGATTAAGTAAATATCTGGGAATAAAAGTTTATCTTAAAAGAGAGGACCTTCTGCATACGGGTGCTCATAAAATAAACAATACTCTTGCTCAGGCCTTGTTATGCCTTAGGATGAAAAAAAAACGAGTAATTGCTGAAACTGGAGCAGGGCAGCATGGAGTTGCCACCGCGGTTGTCGCGGCGCAGTTTGGACTAGACTGCGAGATATTTATGGGAGAAGAAGACATCGCCAGACAATCACTGAATGTTTTCAGAATGCGGCTTTTAGGCGCGAAAGTAACCGGAGTCAGCTCCGGAAGCAAAACTCTTAAAGACGCGACTAATGAAGCAATGCGGGATTGGGTGTGCACCGTAAAGAACACTCATTACATTATCGGCTCTGTGGTAGGACCTCATCCATATCCTTTGATGGTCAGAAATTTTCAATCTGTAATAGGCCAAGAGGCCAGAAAGCAAATATTGCGAACTGAAAATCGACTTCCTGATTATTTAGTAGCCTGCGTTGGAGGCGGCAGTAATGCTATCGGACTCTTTCATCCTTTTTATAATGATAAAAAAGTCAAATTTATCGGCGTAGAGGCTGCCGGATACGGAATCAATACTCATAAACACGCGGCAACACTCATCAAAGGAAGCCCCGGTGTTTTGCACGGCAGTAAAAGCTATCTGCTTCAAACTAATGACGGTCAGATAGAAATCGCGCATTCAATATCAGCCGGACTTGATTATCCGGGGATCGGGCCTGAACATTCTTTTTACAAAAAAACAAAAAGAGCAAAATATGTTTCTGTCAAAGACGGGGAAGCTGTTGATGGATTAAAACTGCTAAGTGTTACCGAAGGTATAATTCCGGCGCTTGAAACCGCCCATGCTATTGCTTATTTGAAGAAGGCTGCAAAAAAAATGAAAAAAAACTCGCTGGTTGTATTGTGCTTATCCGGCCGCGGAGATAAAGATATGACAATTATTTCGGAGCTTTTAAAAAAATGATTGAGAATAGAATTACTAAGAAAAATACTCAACTATTAAGAGACAAAAAGAAAGCATTTGTCGCTTACCTCAGTGCTGGTTTTCCTGATTTTGATTCTACCTATGAATTGGTAGACATGCTAATTCACAATAAGGTCGATTTTATTGAACTTGGCATGCCTTTTTCTGACCCAGTCGCGGACGGACCCATAATCCAGCAGTCTTCCGCGAAAGCTTTGCAAAAAGGCATGAATATGATTAAGTATTTAAAGCTAATTAAAATGATTAGAATGAAGTTCGATGTTCCTTTGATCATGATGAGTTACTATAATCCGATTTTTAAATACGGAATAGAAAAATTCGCAAGGAATGCCGCAATTGCCGGACTTGATGGAGTAATTGTCCCTGATTTACCTCCTGAAGAATCAGCAGCTCTTAACAAAGCGCTTAGTAGAAAGTCAATTTCTCAAATATTTTTAATTTCACCGTTAACCAGTCCCGAAAGAATTAAGAAAATATCAAAAATTTCCAGCGGCTTTATTTACTACGTAAGCTTAGCCGGAGTCACCGGAACACGTAATACGCTAGGTAAGAATTTGTCAAAGCAGGTGGGTAGAATCAAAAAAGCGACAAAAACACCTGTTTTTGTCGGTTTTGGGGTTTCAAAACCAGAACATGTTAAGAAAGTCAACAAAGTAGCTGATGGAGTTATTGTCGGCAGCGCGATTATTAAAATTATAAATAAAAGCATTAACAAACAGCAGCTAAAAATAGAAATCAGTCGGTTTATGCGTTTGATGCAAAATAACTGATATTATTAAAGGAGCACTAATAATGGATAGCAATCCAAAACTGGGTGAATTACTGGTGCTAAAAAAGATCATTACTCAGGAGCAACTCAACAGCGCGATTATTAGGCAAAAAAAAACTAATCTGAGGATAGGGGAAGAGCTTATCCGCAGCGGAATTGTCAGCGAGGAAAATATTATTTCTACTCTCGCTGAATTAATGGATATTCCCTTTATAAGAATACGCGCAACTACCGTAGACCAGGAAGTTATCAACAAAGTCCCGGCACGGTTTGTTACACATTACAACTTTTTCCCATTAAGAGATGAGGGTGATAGCCTGCGCATTGCCGTGAGCGATCCTCTTGATCTTTACTCACTTGATGAAATAAAACTTATGCTTAAGCAGCCAATTAAAATATCTCTCGCGACCTCTCTTGAAATAAATGAAGCAATCAAGAGATATTACGGCGTAGGGGCTAAAACAATGGCCCAAATGGTTGATGATACACCTCAAATGCAAATTCTTTCAAAAATAAATGATGATTCTCAAACTCAGCTTGAATCGGCATCTGAAGACCCTTCAGTAATTAAATTTCTTGATCAGGTAATTCAGCAGGCAGTAAGAGAAAGAGCTACTGACATACATATTGAACCTTTCGAATACAACCTCAGAGTACGTTACCGTATTGATGGATTGCTTTATGATGTGCCGGTACCAGCGGCTATTCACCATTTCCAGTCATCGATAATTGTACGCATGAAAATAATGGCAGAGCTTGACATTGCGGAGAAGCGATTACCTCAGGACGGAAGAATACAAATTAAAATAGATAATGAGGATTTTGACTTTCGAGTTTCCATCCTGCCTACAGCTTTCGGCGAAAGCATTGAAATCAGAATATTGTCCAGAAAGCAAATATTTTTAACTCTATCTGAACTGGGACTGGATTCTAAAGGAATGGATATTCTAAATACTATGATCAAAATCCCTCACGGCATAATTCTTGTTACCGGGCCTACCGGAAGCGGAAAAACAACGACACTTTATTCATGCTTAAACAAAATTAATGCTATGGAAAGAAAGATTATCACCATTGAGGATCCAATCGAGTATAAACTACACGGTATCATACAAATTCAGGTGCATCCAAAAATTAATTTATCTTTTGCCAACGGGTTACGTTCTTTGCTCCGTCATGACCCGGACATCATGATGGTCGGAGAAATCAGAGACCTTGAAACAGCTGAACTTTCCATCAGAACGGCTTTAACAGGTCATCTTGTTTTCAGCACACTACACACAAATGATGCTCCAGGCGCGATTGCCAGATTACTTGATATGGGCATTGAACCTTACCTTGTGGCCAGTGCTTTAAACTGCGTTATCGCTCAGCGTTTAGTTCGAGTTATTTGTCCAGCATGCAAGCAATCTTACAAAGGCCACGAAGATTTACTTGAAGAATTCGGCATACACCGAAACAAATTGCAGGGAAAAGATTTATACAAAGGCGTGGGTTGCGAAAACTGTAAGTTTACGGGATACCTGGGAAGAACAGCTATATTTGAAATACTAAAAATTGATGACATGGTTAAGGAAATGATCCTTAATCACAGCCACTCCAACATTATTAAACAAAAAGCAATAGCTCAAGGCATGAAAACACTGCGCTTAAGCGGTTGGGAAAAAGTAGTTAGCGGAATAACTACGCCTGAAGAAGTAATGAGAGTAACACAGCAAGACACTGAATAGAACCTCAAGTTAAAAGTAAAAAGTTAAAAG
>JAGLQQ010000102.1 GCA_023136735.1 Candidatus Omnitrophota bacterium
GAAGCAAAACCCGATGTTGACTATTCCTGTGCATGATGTTATAATATTTTTCTGTGGAACATTATATCTAACTCTAAATTTCACATGGATTAGCGTCTTATTTTGCAGATTAAAAAACGACTCTCTTGTACAATTTTGACTACGCAAAAAACTTTTCTGCTTGGTTGAAATAGGAAGATGCAGCATAACAATCAGATTGCTGAATAGAATATTTCGAATAAAGGAATTGTGGGCATTGCGGTATTCATTTCTCCGCCTTTTCTCGCGTTTGTTTTGCGTATCCATATTAATAAATTTTTTAGGTGTTTATATTTCAAAACTATTTCGTTTAAGCTGTATTTTGGGAATGCCTTATCTGATTATGCTGGAACCATCATCCCGGTGTAATCTTAGGTGCCCTATGTGCGGGAGAACATTTGCAGGATTGGGCAGAGAAGAACGGGATATGAGTCTTCGGGAATTCGAAATTGTTTTTGAAAAGATAAAAGCTAATTTATTAGTCATTGGCTTTTGGAATTTAGGGGAACCATTGCTTAATGAAGCTTTATTTGAAATGGTACAACTTGCCTCACGAGAGAAAATTTTTAGTATTGTTTTAACCAATGGTACGCTATTGGATAAGAAAAAATCTCAGAAAGTGATTGAATCGGGGCTTGATTATTTAGGTCTTTCTATTGACGGAGCTAGTAAGGCCTCATACAATAAATATCGCTTAGGTGGAAACTTTGAAAAAGTTGTTGAGAATATAAGTTTTATAGTTCAGGAAAAAAAGAAGAGACGGTCATTAACCCCCTTTATTGAGATTGTTTTTTTAGTTATGAAAGATAACGAATCAGAAATTGCTGCCATGGTTCAGCTTGCCAAGCGATTGGGGGTCGATAAATTAAACTTGAAAAAAGTTTCTTTTAACTCTGTAGACGAATTTGTTAACATTTCTGAATTTTTGCCGGCTAATCCGCTTTTTGTTCATCCTATACATGCCAATAATCATGGCAAGTTGAAAAACCATTGTGTAGCCCCATGGTTCCAAGCAACTATTAATGCTGATGGTAATCTTACGCCATGTTGTGGGGGGTTGACTACTGCAATGGGGAACATTTTTGTTGACGGTTTTTCGGAGATATGGAATGGCGCAAGATTTAAGGAATTTCGTAAAACAATGAATAAAGATATTGATGCGATCGAATCTTGCAGGCTTTGTCCTGAAAGAAATTACGATACTGATATATTCCTAAATATGAAGTTATAGTAACGAATTTGAAAAAGGATGCAGGAAGAGATGAGCAATAATCAGCATCAGCGGAATGTTATCGAGCATTCTTGTTCTACTATTGGCAAGGAGGAACGGGATGCGGTTATAAAGGTTTTAAAAACAAATTATCTCGCAGAAGGCCAGGATGTCCGGCGGTTTGAAAAAGAAATGTGTGAATACATAGGCGGTAAGGGGGCTGTAGCGACTAGTACGGGAACCTTGGCGCTGCATTTAGCTTTAGCATGCCTGGGAATCGAGAAAAATGATGAAATTATTGTTCCTAGCTACGTTTGCCGGTCAGTATTAAATGCGGTATTATCGATAGGAGCACGGCCGGTCGTTGTTGACGTTAATATCGATGATTATAATATCTCTTTTTCTTGTGTGCGAAAGAAGGTTTCAAAAAAGACAAAAGCAATTATTGTCGCCCATATGTTCGGTTGCCCTGCTGAGATCGATCAATTTAGGGATCTGGGTGTTCCCATAATTGAGGATTGCGCACATGCAATTGGTGCTGAGTATAAAGGAAAAAAAGTAGGAAGTTGGGGAGATTTAGCTATTTTCTCTTTTGAGGGTACTAAATATATTATTACTGGTGAAGGAGGAATGGTTATAGCAAATTCTCGTCGTTTGTTTAATAAATTAAAAAAATTAAAAGAACCTAACTCTCGTGACAGTATTGTGAAATATACGTATAGGATGACAAATTTACAGGCAGCAATAGGGAGAGTTCAGCTTGCCAGGTTAGAGAATTTTATCAGTAAAAGAAAGAAAATTGTGAAAATGTATAATAAGGCATTTTCTAAAACTCAGATGCAGTTACCAGTAGAATATCAATATGCCAAGCATGTTTTTCACCGTTATATGGTTAAAATTAATTATAACATACGTAAGTACATGAATCTATGTTGTAGACAAGGAGTAAATGTAAAACAGCCAGTTAAACCTTACTCCTTGCACAAGTATTTAGAATTGTCAGATTATGATTTTCCTAACACAAGACATATTATGAAATCAGCAGTATCGTTACCTATTTATCCTTCACTTACAAAAAAGCAGGTTCAATACATAATAAAGGTGAGTAAAAAAGCACTTTTAAAATTGGAATGTGAGAAAAGATGAAATGCCTAGATTTAAAAGGAAAATACGGATTTTCATCTGAAAAAGATAGAATTTTTCCTCCAATGGTAGTATTGGAAATAACCAATGTGTGCAATTTAGAATGCATACATTGCCCGCATGTATTGATTTCAAAACAGAAAGATTATAAGCCAAGGCATATGAAATGGGAAACATTCAGCAAAATAGTAGAGGAAGTCTCTTTGCATGATAATATAATATTTCGCTTGTTAAGTGACGGAGAGCCTTTAATGCACCCTCGTTTTTTAGACATGATTCGTTTGGCAAAAAATAAGGGCATAACCCCTATTAATTTTATTACCAATGGGGTATTTTTAAATGAAGAAATGTCGGCAGGTATTCTTGAAGCTGGAGTTGAGGTTGTTGAGATTAGCTTAGATGCTCTAACCAAACAGACTTATGAAAAAATAAGAAAGAATTCAGATTATGAGCTTGTTATGTCAAATGTAAATAGGTTTATTGAACTGAGAAACATAAAGGAAGCTCAAACGAAAATTATGGTAAGCATTATTGACCAGCCAGAGTCTAGGCATGAAATTAACGAATTTGAAAACTATTGGACACCTAAGGTAGACAGGGTAATTAAACGCAAGTATACATCAATTGGAGGATTGATTAACATTTCAAGAATACAGCAAGCCAATGAAGAAAAACGTTGGCCTTGCCCGCAGCTTTGGCGTCGGATTTTTATAAATGTAGATGGATATGCTGAATATTGCGTGGAAGATTGGCATGATCAATCAATTATAGGCGATGTGAATGAAACTAGTTTAAGAGAAATATGGTCTTTTCCCGAGTATGAGAAAATACGCTCTTTACAGTTGCTGAAAAGGTTTTCTGAGATACCTTATTGTGCCGGATGTAAAGATTGGCAGGCAAGAGATTGGAAGTATGACTATTTTTACGCCTTAGAAAAAGTATTGCGAAATTGAACCATCTAAATAGGGGTAATATGCAAATAAAAGGGCTTATAAGAAAAACAGAAAGTGTTTGTCCAAAGTGCTTAGAACCTTTGGCGGCGGCTGTGATTGAGCGGGACGGTAAAATATTTTTATCAAAAGAATGTTCCCAGCATGGCGAATATGAGCTTTTGTTGTCAAACGAACCCTTATATTATAAGAAGCTTGATCAATTTTATTTTGAGGTTATGAAAAATGCAAAACCTTTGCTTGAATATGAATTATGGCCGACACTGCGCTGTAATATGAATTGCTCCATGTGTTGTTTTGGAGAAGACCGGAAAAAATTGGAAACAAAAGAGCCTACTTGCGAAGAAATAGAGGAGTTCATAAAAGATAAAAAACATAGTTTTTACATACTTTCCGGGGGGGAACCAACCTGCCGCAAAGATATCCATAAAATAATCAGAGTTTTAAAGAAGCATGATAAAACGGTGACTATAAATACTAACGGTCTTAAGCTGGCGGATCTGAAATATTTGCAAGAATTAAAAAACTCCGGGTTGGACAGGGTCAATCTCCAGTTCGACGGATTTCATCGGGAGATTTACCGGGTGTTGCGAAACAGTGATCTGTTGAAAAAAAAGATTGAAATTCTGGATAACTTAAAGGTAATAGATATGCCGACCACAATTAATGCGGTGGTTGTAAAAAATGTTAATGATGATGACCTTATAAATATAATTGATTTTGGCATAAAAAATGATTTTGTAAGCGGGATAAATTTTTTTACAATTTGTTATCTTGGCGGGGCAAGAAATTGGGCAATGGATAACTATATAATGCCTGATGAACTCATTGATATCCTCGATAAAAAAAGCAGCCAAAAGATTAATCGTAAAGATGTGTTTATATTCCAAAAATTGCATCTTGCCATAAAATCTTTTCTCAAACAACGGTATTGTTTTTACAATCAGGTATATCTTCTGGTTCGTTATAAAGACTCTTATAAAGGAATCGCTTCATTTCTGAATTTGGGAAAAGCGGATCCGTGGCTAGACAGATACCAAAAAGCATATAAAAAAAATAAGATTGAAGCGGTGTTATATTTAGCATTGGCAATAATGGCCATGCTTACTAACATCAGAGTTTTCCTTATCGCTAAGGAAATTTTTTTATCCGGGATTTCTTATTTTTTAAAAACAGGCAGATATTTGAAAAATAGACAGTTTCTTTCTTTGAGTTTCTCGACGGGATGCGATCCTTATAAATTCGATAAGATGATTGTTGAAAATTGTCAGAATGAGATCATTGCAGTAGATGCAGGCGGCAAACTTGTTCATCGCGGCCGGGAGGGGTTATTCTGCATGGATTTCGAGCGGCTGTGTGTCCAGGAAAAGCATAATCTGTAAATGAAGAATATCGTATCGGATAAGGGGTGAAATATTCAAAGATGAACCAAATGAATAAAGAATATATTATAAGAGTTACGAAAAGCATTTGTCCTGTTTGCCTGGAACATTTGGAGGCTTTTGTCCTGGTGAATAATGGGCAGGTATTTTTGTCAAAAGAATGTCCTAAACATGGAAAATTTAAGATCTGTTTATCCAAGACAGCACAGTTATACGAAGATCTTGAAAAATTCTATTTTGCAGTTATGGGGATAGAACAAAAACAGGCAGATTGTGAGATATGGACGACGTATAGATGCAATATGGATTGTCCAATTTGCATTTTGGGAACCAAGGAGAGTAAAGAAAGACAAATGATTGAGCTTACAGTTGCCCATATAGAGCAGTTTATAAAAACGAATAAATATTCTTTGTATACTCTTTCCGGAGCGGAAGCTACCTGCAATAAAAACACAATTGAAATCATCAAAATTCTTAAAAAGCACAGAAAAAACGTGGTGTTAAATACTAATGGTATTAAACTAGCTGATGGGGGATATGTAAGGCTGCTAAAAACAGCGGGATTGGATCGAGTCGCGGTTCAATTTGATGGTTTTAAACGACAGGCAGGTGAAAGATTTCGCGGAGTTGACGTATTAGACACTAAACTCAAGGCTCTGGAAAATCTAAAAAACATGCAAATTAAGACCACTTTGATTGCAACTATAGCAAAGCATATCAATGAGGATGATGTCTCAAAGTTGATTGATTTTGCGCTTAAAAATGACTTTATTAGCGGCGTTGGATTTACTTCTATAAGCTTTGGAGGCGGGGCACGAGATTGGAATCTGAATAATTATTTAATGCCTGATGAGATAATAGATCTTGTAGAAAAAAAGACTGGAGGTAAAATTGCAAAGAGAAATGTTTACCTATTCCAAAAATTTATTTTTGCCTTTAAATCTTTTTTTTCGCAAAGATGTTGTTTGTATAATCAGGCATATCTTTTAGTAAGAAATGGGGATAAGTTCAGTTCAATTAGTGAATTTTTGAATTTTGAATTAGCTAACTTCTGGTTGAATAAATATCAAAAGTTATATGGCAAAAGCAAAATAGCATCAGCCGGATGCTTAGCGATGGCAAGTATATGCTTGATTTTAAAAAAAAAATCGATTCTAGTCATAAACAATTTGATTTTATCGGGATTTTCCTATTTGTTAAAGACAGCACACTATTTAAGTGAAAGCAGATTTGTCTTTTTAAGTTTTTCGACAACCTGCGATCCTTATAAAATTGATTACAGCATCGTTCGCAATTGCCAGTTGGAAATAATGCGCGGGGATAGAATGTCCGGAAAAATCGAAAATGCGGGCCGAGAAGGCCTTTATTGTATTGAGCTGGAAAAACAACATTTAAAAGAAAAGAAAGAAGATTTAGTAGCATAAGAGCATAAGTTTGTCAGTGAAAAATTATGCAAGAGTATTTAATTTCTTCGGGGTTAATTCCCCGAGGCTTGCCCCGAGGTAGTTCATTTGAGACTCCCTGTTTATTTTCTGAGGCAATAGATATGATGGAAAGATTAAAAGACGTGAAAAAATTTTTTATTTGCTCAACAAATTCCTGTTTGGAAAGAATTGTGGATTGCCAGAGAATAAACGATTATTTGGTGGCTAATAGCTGGCGGTCAGTTGATAATCCTACAACGGCTGATCTGATCATCGTCAGTACATGCTCCTTAACAAGTGATGAGGATGAAAGCTCTGCAGATTACATTCGCTTCTATTTAAGCAAAAAAGCTAAAAAAGCAGATATTATTATCGCCGGATGCATGCCGATTATTGCACCGGACAAATTTCATCAATTAGGCGAATTTTTAAGCGTTGCGCCTTCTAACTTAGAGGCGCTGGATAAGATAGTAAAGGCAAAAATAAAATTTAATGCAATCAAAGAGCCGAATATCCTTTCAGTATCTAAATTCCACAAGATGTTATTCAAGAAATGGTTAAAAGCAAGAAAGGCAGTAAGAAAATTTTTGGAAAGTTTTTCATTTAGAAAAGAGTTTTTCGCCGGATGTATATATGGTTTTAAGAAGCAAATTAGTTCCTTGGGGCTTATCAAAACAGGTATTGATCCTTTTTTAGTAGACAGCCGAAATGATTTTTTTTACTTAAAGATTTCAAGAGGCTGCTTGAGCAAGTGTAGCTATTGCGCGATACGCTTTGCTACTGGCCGGTTGAAAAGCAGAGATTCAGAGACAATTATCAGCGATTTTAAAAAGGGGTTGAGGAAAGGATCTAAAAAATTTTATCTCGTAACCGAAGATGCCGGTTGTTACGGGCTTGATATTGGGACTACAATAGTTGAATTGCTGCAAAAAATATTCCGGGAGGGAAATGATTACGATTTTAAAGTTATAATTTCAAATTTTAATGCGCAATGGCTTGTTAAATATTATGATCAGATTGAAAAGATAATCGTCGATAATCGCGAAAAGATTTTTTGCTTCCAGGTGCCAGTGCAATCAGGTAGTAATAAGATCCTTTGTTCGATGAATAGGCCGTATAATATCGAAGAAGTGAAAAGATGTATTTGCACCTTGAAGAAAAAAACTTCACCGATGGCAATAACAACAGATATCATTGTCGGGTTTCCCGGAGAACAAGAGGAAGATTTCCTTATGACTAAGGATTTGATGGAAGAAATAGGTTTTGATTTTGCGAATATCTTTGTCTTTCAAAATAGACAGAATACGGCAGCCTATAATCTGGGTGGAAAGGTTTCGCAAGAGGTAACGCAGAGAAGGGTCAGTCAATTGGAAAAAATTCAGAAGTCTAATTCTAAAACCGGTTTGGTAGTAAAAAAAGCGATTGAATTATTAAAGGATTTTTATGCTTAAAGCTTACCCCAGACATTCGGTTGATATTACATCCATTGAGTATTGGAAAATATTCTCAATGCTATTTTTAGGGAAAATGTTTAAGGGAGCTTGCGCGTTGCGATTTGAAAAGTTGTTTGCTGGTTATATTGGGACGTTTTACGCGGTAGCAATACCTTCGGCAAGGCTGGGCCTTTATCTATTATTTAAATATTTTAATTTTCCTAAAGATGCAGAAATACTGATAACCCCTTTTACGCATCAGAGTATTTTTACGGTTATTAAATCATTTGGGTTTAAGCCTGTCTTTGTCGATATAGATGAGAAAACTTATAATACATCTCCCTCTGCAGTAAAAGCCAAAATAAACGAAAAGACAAAACTTCTTATCCTTACTCATATGTGGGGACAGCCGTGTGATATGGAAGGATTCATGAGACTTAAGAATAAATATGGTTTTAATATAATCGAGGATTGTGCCATGGCCTGCGGTGCGGAATTTAGCGGGCAAAAGGTAGGCAGTTTTGGTGATGCAAGTATATTCAGCTTTGGTAAGGCTAAGGCTATTTCAACCTTTGGCGGTGGAATGCTTTGCACCAATGAAAAAAAAATAAATGATTTTGTTAGGAATACATCAAAAACTTTTAAAGACAATAAACCTCTACCACTTATTTTATCGATAATAAATTGTATGATTGCTAATATTTTGACCAGACCGCGTATGTTTTATTTGACGCTATATCCAGTACTGCGGTTTTTTAATATTCGAGATCCTTATAACCCTATCGAGCATAAAAAAGAGTCTTTGGATATCCTGGAAAATATCCCGGAAAGCTGGAAAGTCAGAATGTCTAATCTGCAGGTTGCAATAGGAATCAAGCAGCTAGAAGATTTGGACAAGCATAATAATAAAAGGATTGCTAATTCCTTAGTTCTGGATAAAACAATACAGGGCAGTGAAAATGTGTCGGTACCTGTTTGTTTGCCTGAAAGCAAACATATTTATTTATATTATGCTTTATTTATTGAAGGAGACTATGATATGAACGGCATTCGCGAGATTTTAATAAAATTTGGAATTGATTCTCAATTGAATGAGCTTACAACCCCAGAACAGCTAAAAATTTTCGGAGCTAATGCTGATGATTATCCAGTCTTTAAAAAAATTGCTAAACGGCTTTTAATTATTCCGAATGGAATCTATTTAACTCAAAAGGATGCAGAGTATGTCGGAACCTCATGCAAAAGAATATTTAACTCAATTCGCTGATACAAATAATAGGGGTAATGTTATCAGAGATACACGCAGTGTCTGTCCTATATGCATGAAGGATATTAACGCTATGATCATAGAGAAAGAAGAAAAGGTATATTTAACTAAAAAATGCAGGATTCATGGGGTATTTGAGATTATTATTTCTAATAATGCTGGGGATTATAGGCAATTGCAGGATTGTTATTTTTATTTGAACTCAGATAATTTTCTACAAAGTGAATATTATCTTAATGCTTCAACAGCATGTAATATGGCTTGCCCTCTTTGCTATTTGTGCTATTGTCAGAAAACTGAGGATTTGACCGTTGATAAAATAAAAGAAGTTAGCTCTTTAAAGCAGATCAAAAGATTCACATTATCTCATGGCGAACCAACAACGTTTGTGAGACTGTTTGAAATAATATCAACTTTGAAGTCCGCAAAAAAACTGGTAAACATACATACAAATGGCATAAAAATAGCAGAGTGGGATTATGCCAGAAAGCTTAAAGATTGCGGTATAGATCATGTCAGTATTCAGTTTGATGGATTTGATGATCAAATCAATAAGGTATTGAGAGGACAAGAAGTTAAAAAGGATAAATTAAAGGCCATTGAGAACCTTAAAGCTTTAGCTGTGCCGGTTACGCTGAATGCAACAATTGCTAGGGGGGTAAATGAAGATCAGGTTGGGAAAATATTTGATTATTCTATTAGTAATAAAAATATTAAAGATATAAGCTTTATTACTTATTCTGAGTACGCTCCTACAAAAGAGAATATGGATAAGTATATCATGCCCGATGATCTAATTAATATTATTGATGAATATACTCAGGGTGCAATTTCCCGCAGGGATATAATCTTATTCCAAAAAATATTTTATGCATATTGTAGTGTTATAAAAAAAAGGAAATGTTTTTATTATTATCATTATATGGTAGTCAGGACAGCTCAGGGATATAATGCCATTAGCGAATATATAAATCTTGAAAAATTTAGCAGTCTATTGGAAAAATTTAAGAAGCGAAAGCGAACGCTTAATTTGTGGAGTTTTTTATGCATGCTTAGTTGTTGTCTAAACCCTAAAAGTTTTATCTTAGCTGTTAGAGGTCTTAAAGAGTTTTTTAGAGGTGGTTTTCCCCGCGGGCCTATAAAATTATTGACTCTTACATTCGCCAGTATTTGCGATCCTTATAAGTATGATGCTGCCATAGCTGCTCACTGCGGACAGGGAATTATTACAGATAAGCAGATACATGAAAGCTATGGGACGTATTTGATGAATCAGATGAAAAATTCGGAAAACAGAATATGAAAATTGCTTTTGTAAATGATTCATGTGAACGGCTTGGAGTAGGTTACATAAGTGCTCTTCTTAAAGAAAATGGACACCATGTCCGCTTATTTACTGATCCGCAGCTTTTTGAAGATGAAAATGTTAGCTTTAGCATTCTAAACAGGATGTTCGATTATAAAAATAATATCATAGCTCAATTGAAAGAGTATAAACCTGATCTTATAGGTATATCTGTAGTTACCGATTTTTATCAATGGGCATGTGATATGGCAAGGCTTATAAAGCAAAACATGGATGTACCGATTATGTTGGGGGGGATCCATCCTAGCTCTGTTCCTGAGCGAGTTATGCAAAATGATTTTGTTGATATGGTTTGCATCGGAGAAGGCGAATTTCCGATGCTTGAACTTGCAAATAGTATGGATCAGGGAAGAATCGATCATTCCATAAGGAATATCTGGTTCAAGAATAATGGCAACATTATAAAGAATAAAGTACGGCCTTTAATTAAAGATCTTGATGTTTTGCCATTTGCTGATAAGGATATTTTCCATCAGGCAAGTCCGCATTTCTTGCAATGTTATTATATTATGGCCAGCCGCGGCTGTCCAAATGCGTGCAGTTATTGCTGTCATTCATATTTAAAAAAAATGTATGACGTCAAAGAGAAATATTTACGTTTTCGTGCTGTGGACAATGTGATAAAGGAGCTTGTTTTATCTAAAAGCAAGTATGATATGAAAATTGTGCGTTTTCATGACGATGATCTTATGGCAGCAAGCAAACAGTGGCTAAAAAGTTTCTCTGAGTTTTATGTTAAAAAAGTGAAAGTTCCTTTTACTTGTTTTGTTCATCCAGCTACTGTTACCGAGGAAAAAGCCAAATATCTAGCTTTTGCAGGCTGTCATGACGTGGAAATCGGGATACAGTCTGTTTCGGAAAACACAAGACGCAGAATAATGAATAGAAATATTTCCAACCTTGGTATTGAAAAAGCGCTGTCTATTCTTAAAAATGCAGGATTAAAGATAATTACTGACAATATTGTAGGGATGCCTGGACAATCTGAAGATGAGACAATTAGTATGTTAAAATTTTATAACCGTAACCGGGTTATGAAAACATATTGTTTTGGATTTCGCTATTATCCTAAAACAGAAATAATCCAACAATCGAAACAGAAAGGGTTACTGGGAGAAAAGGAAATCGAAGCTTTAGAGGAGGGACGGGATGTAGAAGCGTTTATACGCGGAGGAGACGGCTTAACGATACAAATGAAGCAAGTGCAGACCTATTTTTCATTCTTGCTTTATTTTCCGTATAATCTAAATAGTTTTATTATTAGAAATAAGTTGTATCGTTTTTTTCTTCCGTTGCCTTATTTTATCACAGTGATTTTTTCTAATTGGCTTAGGATTCCTTATAAGTATAACTGGGCACTGCATATTACCATAAGCCGTTATTATCATTTTGTTTTTAAAAAAATAATAGTTTTTTTTTCATTTTCTAAAGCGCGAACTATTATTCATCAAAGCGGGACAAAAAAAAATCAATCAATTTCTATGGAGCAGCATAATGAAAGTAGCATTTGTTAATGATTTTTCCATACAATTGGGTGTGCAGTCTATATCCAGTGTTTTAAAATCATCCGGACATCAAACAAAATTATTTATGGACCCGCTATTGTTTGATGATGATGTTATTACCTTGCGCAGATTAAACCGCAGACTTGATTTCAAGAAATTTATTATTAGGCAGCTTAAAGAATATAAACCCGATATTATCGGGATTTCTGTTGTGACGGATTTTTATTATTGGGCGTGTGAAATAGCTCAATTAATTAAACAGCACATGGATGTTCCTATTATTTTCGGGGGTATACATCCTAGTTCTGTACCGGAGAGGGTTATTAAAAAGATTTTTGTCGATATGATATGTGTTGGTGAAGGGGAATATCCCATGCTTGAGCTTGTAAATAGCATGGCGAAAGGGGAAATAGATTATTCGATAAAAAACATTTGGTTCAAGAAAAATGGAAGGGTAATAAAGAATGAGATTCGTCCCCTGATTAAGGATCTTGATTCTTTGCCGCTATTGGATAAGGATATTTTTTTTTCAGTCAGTCCACACTACATCAGAACATATCCCTATATAATTATGACTACACGGGGATGTCCGCATGCATGCAGTTATTGCTGTCATTCTTATTTGAAAGGATTATATAAAGGTAAAGGTGATTATTTAAGACAGCGCAGTGTGAAAAACGTAATTCAGGAATTATCATATAGTAAAGCAAAATATTCAATCAAGAATGTTGTTTTTCTTGATGATTGTTTTGCGCATAATAAGAACTGGTTTAAAGAATTTATCAATGAATACAAAGAAAATATAGGATTAAATTATTTATGTGTAATGCATCCTGATGATATTACACGGGAGGTATTAAAATTACTTAAATTCTCAGGATGTAAAGGTATTTTCCTGGGGGTGCAATCGTGGAATGAAAAAATACGCAGTGACCTTTTAAAACGCAATACACCGGACTATATTTTAAAAAAAGCTATAAACATGGCTCAGGAAACAGGGATAGATATTATGGTTGATAATATCTTTGATTTGCCCGGATTGACGTCCCAGGATGTCCTTGATTCAGCTCGTATCTATAGCCAGTTAAAACCGACAAGGATCTATTACTATATGCTCAGATATTATCCGAACACTCAAATTACCCGCCGGGCTTATAAAGAAGGATGGATATCACTAAAAAGGCATGAAGAGATCCTTGAAGGAATTAATGCCCAGTCATTTGCAATGGGGGGAGACCTTGTAAATGAAGCGTCGGTAAAATATCAATTAATGTTTTCTCTTATCGATCTTATTCCTAAAAAAATAAGCGGTTTTATGGTCACAAAAAAAATATACAAGAAATTCCCGCGTTTTTTTAATGCTCCGCTTATAATGATACTGCGCAATATTTTGGCAAGGGATCTAAATGCGAGATTACTCAGGAAAAGTTCATTTCATAGATATTTTTATTTTATATTTTCTAAAATTAGGTTGGAACTAAAATATTTATTTAGTAATAACTGGATCTGAATGTTACTAATTATCGTCATGTTTATTTTATAAAAAATAAGATTTTTCATTTTTCCGAAAAGGTGTATTTAGTATGAAGATAGCATTTGTTAATGATTCATGTCAGAAATTAGGCATTCAGTATATATCGAGTGTGCTTAAAAAAGGAGGTCATCAAACACGCTTATTTATTGATCCATTACTTTTTTACGATGAAGTTCTTTCTTTGAAAAGGCTTAATAATATATTTGATTATAAGGAGATTATCATCAGCCAGCTAAAGAATTATAAGCCGGATCTTATCGGGATCTCAGTGGTTACTGATTTTTATCAGTGGGCATGCCAAATGGCACAGATGATCAAGCAACAGATGGATGTCCCGATAATATTTGGCGGCATTCATCCATCATCCGTGCCAGAGAGAGTGATCCAAAATGATTTTGTGGATATTGTCTGTGTTGGCGAAGGAGAATATCCAATGCTTGAACTGGTCGATAGCATGGAAAAAGGGCGGATGGATTATTCAATAAAAAATTTGTGGTTTAAAAAAGACGGAAAGATTATTAAAAATGAGATTCGCCCGCTTATAGAAAATCTGGATGCGCTGCCGTTTGCCGATCTGAAAATATATCTTCAGGCGAGTCCGCAATTCAATAAAGGCTACTATATTGCCTCAAGCAGAGGATGTCCGCATTATTGCAGTTACTGTGTCCATTCATATATGAGAGAATTATATCGCGGTAAAGGAAATTACCTTAGACGCCGTAGTGTGGAGAGTGTAATTCAGGAGCTAGCTGAAGCAAAGCGTGAATATTCTCCGAATTTGATATTTTTTATTGATGATTGTTTTGGACAGGATTTGAGCTGGTTAAGGGAATTTGCTGTTGAGTATAAAAATAAAATAGGGATAAAATTCTATTGTTCGATGTTTCCGAGTCATGTTTGCGAAGAATCGATAAAATTGCTTAAAGAGGCTGGATGCCGTGAAATCGAAATTGGCATTCAGTCATGGGATGAAAAATTGCGGTTTGAGTTATTGCACAGACTAGTATCCAATGAGGTTATGGAGCGGGCGATGTTTTTGACAAAGAAATCGGGGATAAATCTAATTACCGGTGAGATCATTGGGTTGCCCGGGCAAAAACAAGAGAATCTTAAACAGAGAGTGCAAATCTATGGCAAGATCAAGCCGGAGCGTGCTTTCTTCTTTACGCTTAAATACTATCCGAGGACCACGATTACGCGGTACGCCTGCGAAAATAACATGTTTACGGAAACTGAGCAGGAGAAAATCCTTGATGGAGCATATGGCAGGCAGATATCAAAGGGCGGAGATATTACGGATGAAAATGTCATTCGACTAATTTCGCTGTTTTTCCTTATCAAAATTTTGCCGCAGCGCATAATAATGTTCATTGTGGACAAAAAATTATACCGATATTTCCCAGTATTCTTTAGTCGTACTGCTCTGGCGATAGTTGAAAATTTAATATCCGGTAATCTTGAATCTGAACACAACCGTGTCCGCGCGTTTTATAAATATACATATTTCATGAGAAATAAAATTGCTTACATGTTCGGAGTGAAAAGACAGAAGAATTAGTAATGTATTAAGATAGCATTTAGCGAGGATTATTTTTAAAAGTTAGGTGTATATATTTTATATTTTGAAAAAATGGTAAAAACACAACAAGAAAGCCCAGGGTGAAGGTCGCATGAAGGTAGCCTTTATAAGTGATTCGACGCAATGCCTGGGAATAAAATATCCCGGGATACGCTCTTTATCGGCAATATTAAAAGATGCAGGGCATGAGGTTAAATTGTTTGTTGACCCGTTGCTTTTTCAGGACAGTCATTGTTCTTTAAAAAAGTTAAGTCGGATGTTCGATTTTAAAAAAGAACTGCTGATGCAACTGAAGAATTATCAGCCGCATCTTGTAGGTATGACGGTTACGACCGAGACATATCCTTGGGCGTGTGCCATGGCCGCTTTAATTAAACAAGCAATTAAGGTTCCTGTAATTTGGGGAGGTATTCATCCGACCTCGGTGCCGGAACAGGTTATTAGGAATGATAACATTGATATGGTTTGTATCGGCGAGGGGGAGTATCCAATACTTGAACTGGCCGATAGCATGGAAAAAGGCCAGATTGATTATGCAATAAAAAATTTGTGGTTTAAAAAAAACGGAAAAATTATTAAAAATGAGCTCCGCCCGCTTCTACAGAATCTTGATGCTTTGCCGATTCCTGATCCGGAATTATATGCGCAATGGGAAGATTGTTTGAAGATAGGGTACTACATTGCTGCATCGCGAGGATGTCCCAATCAATGCAGTTATTGCTGCCATTCTTATCTGCATCAGCTTTATCAGGGTGAAGAAACGTATGTTCGCAAGCGTAGCGTTCATAATGTGATAAAAGAGTTGCTTTCAATGAAAAAGAAATATGCGATGAAGCGGGTAATCTTTACCGATGATTGTTTTGCCCATGACAAAGACTGGCTGCGGGAATTTGCCGTTGAATACAAGGAGAAAATATTTGCCCCCTTTTTTTGTACTATGCAGCCGAGTGATGTAACGCAGGAAACAGTATCGTATTTGCAATCGGCGGGGTGTCGGATGATCGCTTTAGGAGTTCAAAGCTGGGATAAGCAGTTACGGGAAAATCTGATGAACCGGTACGTTTCGAATGTCCGTATAGAAGAAGCGATAAAATTGATAAAAGGTAGCAGAATTCAGCTGGCTGTTGATAATCTTTTTGGGTTACCTGGGCAAAGTTGTGAAGAGGTTATTCAGTTGAATATGCGCTATACCTATTTTCAGCCGAATAGGATTTTTTTCTTTCAGCTTAAATATTATCCGAGTACTCCTATTTTGTCCAAAGCAGTGGAGAAAGGATTTGTGTCCGCCGGGCGCTATGAAGATATCGTTAAGGGCATAGACCCGGGAGGGGTTCAAATAAAAACGTTTTTCTCAAAAAAAGACCCGGCGGATAGGGATTTGATGCAGATGAAGATGTTTCTTTTCAGCTTTGATCTTCTCCCTGGAAAGGTCATTCGTTTTCTCGCGGAAAAAAAACTGTATCGGTGGTTTCCCATATGTATTGATATCTCGGTGTTGATGCTTTTTCGAACACTTTTGTCACGGGATTTCGATTCAAGGCAAAGGATAGAAGAAGCGTTGTATAAATATGGATATTTTATGAAAAAAAAGGCACTTAGTTTACTAAAGGGCCGTAAGTAATACCTTGTTTATGGAGGCATTATGTTTGCTATACCGGATAATTTTATAAGAAAAACACAGAGTATGTGTTCAGAGCTAGGTGTAAAAGTTGATGCGTATCTTGTTGAAGAAAATGGCAAGATTATTATGAGAAAATCTTGCCCGGAGCATGGACAGGAAGAATTGGTTGTTTCGAGACATCCGTGGTATTACAAAGAACTTACGGAATATTATTTTAAGGTAATGCCTAATAAAATGAAACAGAGGAGATTTTATATATATTTAAGCAATATATGTAATTTGAATTGTCCTGTGTGTTTACTTGAGCCAAATCAGAATAAGATTACAGATATACGTTTAGATGATTTTAAGCAAATAATCGAAAAAAACAAGGATTGCCGTTTTTACCTCTACGGGGCTGAGCCGACACTAAGACCTGACCTTAAACAGTGGATTGAATTGCTTAGGTACTATGGTAATCTTGTAAATGTGCATACCAATGCGATTAAACTGGCTGATTATGATTATGCCTGCAAACTAAAATCTTGGGGTGTTGACTATGTCAGTATGCAGTTTGACGGATTTGATGATCGCGTATATGAAATTTTACGCGGAAAGAAACTGCTTGATTTGAAATTAAAAGCACTCGAAAATTTAAAGCGCTTGGATATCGCGACAGGATTCAATGTCACGATTGCAAAGGATATCAATGAAGATCAGATCCATCTGATACTGGATTATGCACTGGCAAATAATTTTGTTAAAGATGTAAGTTTTGCAACGTTGTCTTTTTTAGGAGATGCTAAAGGAAATTTTTCATCTGAGGCAACTCTTATGCCTGATGAGCTTATTGATATAGTCGAGTGCCAGACAAAAGGTAAGATAAAAAGAGAGAATATTTTTTTATTTCAGAAACTATATTATACTCTTTTAGCTGTATTTAAGGTGCGCAGATGTTATAATTTTCAGCATCTTGTTTTATACAGAAAAGATAATTCAGCTTATATGACCTTAGATCAGCTTTTTGATTTAAAAAGACTTGAGCCGGTATTCTCCCGGTATGTTAAACTTGTAAAAAAAAGCCGTTTGTTGGCATCCGTATACTTTTTGGGTAGCTTTTTTCTTAATTTTTTTGGTAAGAATTTTTTGAAAAGACTAAGATGTATTCCTCCAGGTATCCTCATTCCTTGGAAAATAAGAAATATAAAAATTCCGTCAAAGACATTATTTATTAGTTTTGGAACGGTTTGCGATAATTATAAGTTTGATTCCCATATAAATGACTATTGTGGGCAAGGGTTTTGTTTTGCCGGAAAAGATAAAATTAAAATGACTGATTCTGTGCCGGATTTTACTATGTCAAGTAAAAAGGAAGTTTGTAAATGAAAATTGCTTTTGTAAATGATTCTTGTGAGAGGCTTGGGGTAGAATACATCAGTGCTTTGTTAAAACAAACAGGGCATGAGGTTAGCCTTTTTGTCGATTTGCAATTATTTAATGATGAGAATATTTCGATCAAACCATTAGCTAGGCTCTTTGACAAAAGGAGTAAAATCATAAAGGATCTAGCTGAATTTGAGCCTGATCTTGTGGCAATATCTGTTGTTACGGATTTCTATCCTTGGGCACTTGATATGGCAGAGCAGATAAAGGCAAAGATTAATGTACCGATTGTCTTTGGGGGTATCCATCCTAGCTCAGTGCCTGAGCGAGTTATTAAGAGTGATTACGTAGACATTGTATGTGTGGGTGAGAGCGAATATGCGATGCTGGAACTTATTCAGAGTATGGCGAAAGGACAGATAGATTATTCCATAAAGAATATATGGTTTAAGGATAATGATAGGATTATAAAGAATGAAGTTCGCCCGCTTATTGAAGATCTTGATGCCCTGCCATTACCGGACAAGGAGCTTTTTTATTCAAAAAGCCCACATTTTGCGATATGTTACTATATTATGGCGAGCCGAGGGTGCCAGTATACATGTAGTTATTGCTGTCACTCGTTTTTAAAAAATATATATAAACAAAAAGGAGTTTATTTAAGAAGGCGTAGTATTGATAATACAATAGATGAATTGAGGATCGCCAAAGAAAAATACCAGCCTAAGTATGTGAGATTTTTTGATGAAAGTCTTGGGGCTGATTATGAATGGTTAAAGAATTTCTCAGCGGTTTACAGGGATAAAATAGGCATACCTTTTATTTGTTATATGCATCCTAAAGATATTAGTGTTGAATCTGTAGGGTATTTAAAGGTAGCTGGATGCTGTGAAATAGAGATGGGCATCCAGAGCATGAATGAAAAAATAAGTTATGAGGTGCTTAATAGACATGTTTCTAATGAAAGAATAAAGAAGGCTATTGATATAATTTTAGTGGAAAAGATAAGTCTTGTTACAGATAATATTTTTGGATTGCCCGGACAACGGCAGGAAGATATCCTCCGGATGATAAATTATTATAATGGAAAAAGGGTAAACAGGATATATTCTTTTTGGCTGAGATTCTATCCCAGAGTTAGAATTACTGAATGGGCAAAAGACAAAGGCATATTAAACGCTGAGCAATATGATGATATTATGGAAGGTAAAGCAAGCCGGCCTTTTTCAAGAGGAGGAGATATAAGCAATAAGGATTTTATAAAATTACAGGTTTTGATCTTTTTGATTTCTTTTTTTCCTAAAAGTCTAATAACATGGCTTGCTAAAAAAAACAGGTATCGTTACCTGCCGGATTTTTTTCCTCCGGCAATCTTAGCTGCTTTTACAAGTTTATTCTCTGGGGCATTTAATGATAAGATAGTTCATGAGAAAGTCTGGGTAAGGTATTCTATCGGATTGAGTAAAGAAATTATGCTTATCTCTAAGAATATTTTTTCGGTATGCGGTACAAATTTAAAGAAATTTTCCAGAAAAGTATTTTTGGCCAAATAGGGTTTATTATGGATGCCAGGGACAAAATAAGGATAATTAAAAAAATTTTTTCAAGTTCTTTTAGCGGTAAGATGAATATTATAACTGTTGAAATTGTTCTTACTTACAGGTGTAATCTAAAGTGTGCTTATTGTGAGCTTGCTGTTTTTGAGAAAAATGGCCCGGAAAAAGAAATGTCAACTGATCAGCTAAAAGATACGTTTAAAAAGCTTGAATTGCTGGGGACAGAAAGGATTAATATATCGGGCGGAGAGCCGCTTTTACGCGAAGACATATCTGAGATACTGAAAGATGCTTTAAGTAGAAGTTTTAAAGTAAGCTTAACAACAAATGGAGTTTTTGTTCCTGAAAATTTAAAAATTTTAAAGCAGCTTGATCAGTTGATATTGAGCTTAGATGGAACAAAAACAACACATGATTCATTAAGGGGGCAAGGATCACATGAATCTGCTTTAAAAGCATTGAAGCTTTGCAAGCAAAACGGGATTAATGTAATGATCTCATCAGTAGTCACTGATAAAACCAGCAAAGATGACTTATTGTATCTTCTTGATGTGTGTGAAAATTTTAAGATTAAGTGTATTATCCAACCTATGATATGTGGAGTATATATTGATGGTACCTGGGTTAAATTTAATAAGGTTGATGAACTTAAGCCTTCTTATGCGTATTTAAATTTACTGTTTAACTTCTTAAAAAAAGATTCAAGAAGCAAAAAGATAATTGGAGGAAAATATTATTTAGACAAAGTACTTAAATGGTATAGTAAGAAAGAAAAAAATATAGCCAAAGAGTTTAATTGTATGGCTGGGGAGCTTTTTTTATGCCTGAGCCCATCAGGAAATATTATGCCTTGCAGCATGAGATGCGCAAACAGCAGTAAAAAGAAAATATGGGAAAGTTCTCCCCAGGAACTAAGAGCGGTCAATAATTCTAAGGTGCAATGTGAGGGTTGTTCTTGTTATACTTATATGGCATTAAATGGGTTTAGTCGCTTAGATTTAAGTATGGTTTTTCATTGTATGAATTCTAATAATTGAGTTTTTAAGGATTATAATTATGGGAAATAAATCGGCAATTTCTTTAATAGTGCCTGTTTTCAATGAGCAGGAAATAATCGAAGAGACTGTTGAAATATATTTAAATGATCTTTCAGAGATTTTTGATGAATATGAACTGATTGTTATTGATGATGCCAGTTCGGACCATACAAAGGAGTTGCTTTTAAAATTAGAAAAGCTGTATCAGAGAAGGCTAAGAGTAATAATGAATGAAAGAAATCTGGGTAGCGGCCGTAGCTTATTAAGAGGTATGCAATCTGCGAGATTTCCATATGTTGCGACTAATTTTGCTGATCGCCCCTTTGATACCAAAGAATTAAGAAATGTCATGAGGCTTTTTGAGGATAATATTGATTTTATTGTAGTATGTCGTCGTGACCGATCGGCAAATTCGATGTATAGAAAATTAACCTCATTGGTGAATTATTATCTTATTAAGTTGTTATTTGGCACCAATATCTGTGATTTTCAATTTGTACAGGTTTATCGGTCAAATATGCTGTATAATATAAAAATTGATGCTAGCGGCACATTTGTTCCACCTGAGCTGATGCTCAGGGCATTGGCTGGAGGCTGCCGCAATCTTGAATTTAAGACGACTTTTTATGCCCGCTGTAAAGGAAAGGCAAAGTGCGGGCATCCCAGAGTGGTTTTTCGTACTTTATTTGATATGTTTAGCTTCTGGTTTAAATTCCACTTTGGTTTAAAGAGTAAATATTTAAAAGGCAAGGGGTGAAAAAGCGAGTTATGAGAAAAGTGTATGTTAATGCAGAACCGGTAATTACCGGAGGCAGGCCTGTAAGAAAAAAGCTTCTTGATTTCCATAAGCCGCAAATTGGACAGGATGAAATTAAGGCGGTTAATTCTGTATTAAAGTCAGGATGGCTGACAAAAGGGCCAAAGACTAGAGAGTTTGAAGAGAAATTTGGGGCATATGTTAAGGCAAAATATGCTGTGGGACTTAATTCCTGCAGCAGTGCTTTGGATCTTGCTTTAAAGGTGCTTTCGGTCAAAGCGGGAGATGAGGTTATTACAACCCCGCTGAGTTTTGCTTCAACAGCAAATGCAATTATCCACTGTGGTGCTAGACCTGTATTTGTTGATGTGAATCCAAATGATTTAAACATTGATCCAGTAATGATAGAAAAAGCGATAACCAAAAAAACCAAATGTATTCTTCCGGTCCATTTATACGGCCAGCCTTGTGATATGAAGAGTATCTTAAGACTTGCGCGGAAAAAAAATATTTTTGTTGTTGAAGATGCCGCGCATGCTTTGGAAGCTGTACATCAAAACAAAAAAATAGGGGGGATTTCCGATATTACCTGTTTCAGTTTTCACCCAGGCAAGAATATTACCTGCGCGGAAGGAGGTATGCTTGTAACAAATAATAAAGCTATTGCTGTCAGAGCGCAAATTATGAGTTTTCACGGTATTGAGAAAGATACGTGGCGCAGACATAATAAAGGTAAGATTGGGGATTTTACTCAGGTTGAGGCCGGCTATAAGTATAATATGAGCGATGTGCAGGCAGCGATTGGTCTTTGCCAACTCAAAAGAATAAAGATTTTTCAACGTAAGCGCCGTGAGTATAGCTGGTTATATAATAAAGCGTTTTCGAAATTGCCTCAGGTGCGGGTACTAACTAGAAACTCAGTCCAGGGTAATGAGAATGGATACCATATGTTTGTTATTGAAATAATCCAAGAGAGTTTAAAAATAAGCAGAGATTTTTTTCTAAAGGCGCTTTTAGCTGAAAATATAACAGCCGGTATTCATTACCCATCCTTGCATCTTCAGCCTTATTTTCAAAAGAAATATAATTATCGCAAAGGTATGCTGCCTAATGCAGAGTTTGTTTCAGGCCGGATCATTTCACTTCCTCTTTATCCAAAAATGACACGTACAGATGTTGAATCTGTGATTCAAGCAGTAATCAAAATAGCCAATTATTATAGAAAATAATCGGGATATCAAAGAACTATGGGCTTATCTATCGCTGCACTTATTACTACTACAGAAAAAAATAAAAAACATCTTGAGCAGCTTATGTCGTCTATTTGCTCTCAAAGCATTAAGATTGAAAAGGTTATTATTGTTTATGATGGGATCGTAAGACCCCTCAAGCAGACATTTGAGGAATGCCCTTTACCTATAAGCTGGATTGATAATCGAAAAGCTCATTTTCTTACTTTGTTACAGAATAAGGCGATAGAATCAAGCTCAGAGGATCTGATCCTCCTTTTAAACGATGATGTGATTCTAGAAGCTAACTTTATAGAGGAACTTTTAAAAGCAATGAGTAAAGATGCTTTGATCGGCATGGTTTGCGGTAAATTGCTGCGAATGGATAAAACTACAATTGATACAGCCGGCCAACTTTTGGGCAATAAGCGTACTCCTGTTGAACGTGGTTATGGAGCTATTGATACTGGAGAGTTTGATGCTGAATGTTATGTCTTTGGCTCCTGCGGCGCAGCAGTTTTATTAAGAAAAAGTATGTTGGAAAATTGTATGATTTTAGAGCATGAATATTTTGACAGTGATTATAATATGTTTTATGAGGATTTAGACCTCTCTTGGAGAGCGGCAAATTTTGGCTGGAAGGCTTTTTATACTCCCCATGCGGTAGGTTTTCATGCCCGAGGAGCAACGGCAAAGGAGAAAAAGCCGATTTTTGAGTTTTTACGGCCCTATAATTTTGCTTGGCTTAAAAGCAGCTTAAAAAGTGATGTAATAAAAAATCGGTGCATGACAATAATAAAAAATGATTCTCCCTATGATTTCCTTTGTAATCTGCACCATATATTTGTATATGAAGCTAAGGTTTTTCTTTATTGTTTAATTTTTGATCCTGGAGTAATCTTAAAGACGATTAAGAATCTGCCTGTTATTCTTAAGGCCTTTAAGAAAAGAAAGATTTTAAAAGGAAAGATTAAAAAAAGAAAGAAATGCACTACGTAATAATACTACTTCTAATTATAAGACCGTTAATCTGTGAACAAGCCAATGCTTCTCTTGCAATTTTATTTGATATTTTTTTTCTGGGATTTTTCTTATTGCATATCTTGTTTGCGAAACATCTAAAAATAAATAAGCCTGTTTTTCTTCTGAGCATTACCTTTCCGTTTTTAATAGCTTTAAGTAATTTATTCTCTGTGAATTTATTTAACAGCGAGGCAGAACTTCTTAGGGTTTTTGTTCTTGTTCTAATTTTTAATTTTGTATGCTTTCTGGATAAAAGGCAGAGGGGTATTCTAATCAAGGGAATGCTGGGCATTAGCGCGATTGTATGCCTGCGCGCGATATATCAGTACTTTTTCGGCATCGATTTTATCAGGAACTCTCAATCCTTTGATCAATTAACAGAAAGCGGTTTCTATGCCTGGGAACTTCTTTTGCAAAAAAGGGTTGTTTCCTGGTTCTCTTCGCCTAATATTATGGGTGGATACTTAATAACTTTTTGTCCGCTTGCTTTCGCGAGTTTATTTAAAAGCATCAAGGAAAAAAATAAAAGGGAAGTAGTCCTATTTTCTTTGCTGTGCCTGGTCCTATTTTTGAGTGTTATACTGGCTAAAGCACTTGCTGTATTTTTGAGCTTTATTTTAAGTATGGTTTTTCTTTTTGCTCTTTTGTCCTCAAATAAAAAGACAAAGGATATGAATAAATATGCGGGGATTATTATCGTGATTTTTGTCACTTGTTTAGTCGGATTATTCTTCTTACGCAGGGCATCGTTTGTTGATTTTAAAAATCCCCAGAATTCAATAGCTCAGCGGGTATATTACTGGCAAAGCTCTCTTCAAATAATTAGTGAGCACCCAATTGCTGGAGTAGGCGCGGGTAATTTTAAAATAATATATCCTCGATTTAAAAACAAAAGTGCTAATGAAACGGTTTACGCTCACAACTCTTATCTGCAGATTTGGGCGGAATCTGGATTAGTGGCTCTTTTAATTTTCGGCTTTTTCATTTTTATTATTTTTCGTTCGGCGATGCAAAAAAAACTAAGCTGCATAGATGCGGGCATAATCGCTGGATGCGTTGCTGTCTTACTGCAAAATTTTTTCGATTACAGCTTATTTATTACCCAATCAGCGCATATATGGTGGATTTTTCTAGCTTGTGTTTTATCTGAGAGTGAACATGATTTAGAAAAAGTGAAGGGAACTCATCGGCATTTAACACCTTTAAAATTATTTTATCTAATTCTTTCTGTGCTTTTGCTGTTTGATTCTTTTTTATTTTACAAATCTGAAAATAGTATCAAAGAAGCTGTCAGGCTTTTTAAAAATAAAGAATTCGATGATTCAATTGTTTGGGCCCGCAATGCTTTACGCTACAAGCCGGAGAATGATCTTGCTTTTTATATTATAGCCAGGAATTTCCGCGGAATTGAAAAGAGTAAACTTTCCATAAATGCCCTGAATTACTATAATAAAGCAATATCATTAAATAAAAATTATGCGTTTTACTATTGGGAATTAGCAGTATATTTTTTCAGACACAATAAAATTGATGAGGCCAAGCGATTTATAGACCTTGCAATTAAGTCCTATCCGCAAAATCCGAAATTCCAATCTTTAAATTCCAAGATTACTGATCTTGAATCCTACTAATTGTTGGGACCACACTATATTGTGGTACTTATTTCCTTAACCCACTGTAAATAGTATTATTAAATATATTTAAAAAAGTTGATTTTTTGTATTGACATGTTGATTGAAATAGCGTATATTTAATATGTGGGTAAAAGTGGAAGGAAGTGGAGTAGATGTTTTACGGGGAATTCGAACATTCATTAGATCGCAAAAATCGCATTATAATCCCTGCAAAATTCAGGGAGGCTCTCAAAGATAGTTTTATCGAAAAATTCTATATAACTCGCGGCCTTGATGGATGTTTGTTCATATTTACCGAAGAGGAATGGAAAAGGCAAGAACAAAAATTTAAAACACTTTCATTTACCAGTCCTGATGCAAGAAAATTTAACCGCATGTTTTTCTCCGGCGCCTGCGAAATTATTTGTGATGCCCAGGGTCGGGTTTTAATACCGCAGTATTTGAGAACATTTGCCGATATTCAAAAGGATGTTGTAGTTATCGGTGTTTCTAACCGGATTGAAGTTTGGGGTAAAGCCCGCTGGAAGGATTTTTATGAAAATACTAGAGAGACCTATGAAGATACTGCCGAAAAACTCATGGGTTTGGACTGAAGAAGAAATGTGCCGACACATCCCCGTGATGTATAGTGAGGTTCTATCATACATGAAACTTTTACCAGGGAAGGTGATTGTTGATTGTACTTTGGGGGAAGGGGGACATAGTGAAGGCATATTGAGAAAGATTACGCCAGGCGGTCATCTCATCGGCATAGATCAGGATGATGATGCTCTGAGCGCTACCCGCCTGCGTCTTTCTCGTTTTGAAGGCTCATTTTCGCTTATTAGAGATAATTTTAAAAATATCACGGACGTGCTAGCTAATCTAGACCTTAACGCCATGGATGGCGTTGTTTTTGATTTGGGAGTATCTAATATGCAGCTTGTAACACCTGAGCGTGGTTTTAGCTTCCAATTTGATGGTCCGCTAAATATGCGCATGGATAAGCATGCTCAGATAACTGCTTTCGATCTGGTAAACAACCTTTCAGAAGAAGAAATAGCTAATCTTATTTTTACATTTGGTCAGGAAAGATACAGCAGGCGGATTGCATCAAGAATTGTAAGAGAGCGGTCTAGCCATGTGATAACTACTACCCAGCAGCTTGCGGACATAGTAGTGGCTTCCTTGCCGGTTAGAGAAAGATATAAAAGAACCCACCCTGCTACAAAAACCTTTATGGCTCTTAGAATAGCCGTAAATAGAGAACTGGAAGTGCTTCAGTCCGGTCTCACGCAGGCAATTGATCTGCTTAAGCCGGGTGGAATAATATGTGTTATTGCCTTCCATTCATTAGAGGATCGCATCGTAAAACTTGAGTTTAAGTCCCAAGCTAAAAGAGGGCGTTTAAAAATAATTACTAAAAAGCCCCTTATCCCTACGGATCAGGAGATTGAAACTAATCGTAAGAGTCGCAGTGCAAAACTCAGAGTGGCTGAGAAATTGTAAATTGTTGTTTTTAAAGGAAGTATCGCAAAATGTGCAGAAATAAGGCTTTTGAAAGCGAGCGCGGAGGCGTACATAGATGTACGCCGCACAAGCGAGTGCGCAAGTAACGCAGTTGATGTGTGTTTTGCAAAAGTTCCTTAATTTAAGGATGGATAGATGAGATTAAAAAACATACTAGTTTTAGCCATTATAAGTACCTGTGTTTGCTTGGGATATGTTAAACAGCAAATCGAGGTGGTAAAACTAAGCTATTCCTTAAGAGATAAGGAAAAAAGACTTAGTGATTTGATTGACCATAACAGAGTTTTGTTATACAATAATACTAGCTTGAAGGCTCCTCAATATTTAGCCGGAATGATTGAGCAAAATGAATTAAAACTTTGTTTTACTGATGCTGCGTCTGTGGCAAAAGTAAGAGTTAAAAGAGGTCAGCCGACTCAATTAGCAAAGTCAACTGTTTCAAGCTGGAAAACACGTCTGTTGGATGTATTTGTTCCTAAAGCACAAGCTGCATCTGATCTAAGCAGATAGATTTTTCCCATTTTTACCTTTAAATAACTATACCAAAAACATTCATTTAAAAAGGATTTTTTCTAGCCGTGTATAAACGGGCGCAAAAGGTTCGTCTTGCTATAGTTAGTTTATCTTACCTAATTTTTCTGCTGATTATTTTATTTCATTTATTTAATATTCAGGTTTTAAATAATCGTAATTATATGAAGCTTGCTGATTCGCAGCATCATATGACTTTGAAGCTTGATCCTCAGCGTGGTTTGATTTACGATCGAAATCAGAAGGTGCTGGCATTGAGTTTGAAAGTACCTTCAATATATGCAGTGCCGCGGGCAATTATAAATAAGGAAGAAATTGCAGCGAAGCTTTCTTCTGTGCTTGCTCTTGATTACACTGAAGTATTCGATAAGCTAAACAGGGATAAAGCTTTTATCTGGATCAAGAGACAAGTTACTGATACTGATGCAGAGAAAATAAAGGCATTGAAACTCTTCGGCGTTGATATTACCAAAGAAAGCAAAAGATATTATCCTAATAATCACTTAGCAGCTCATATTGTGGGGTTTGCCGGTATGGACGAGTTAGGACTTGAGGGAGTAGAGCTTAAATATAACAGTTATTTGAAGGGCGAGTCTGGAAAACGCTCTTTACTGCGTGATGCTAAGCAAAGGATGCTGCCTGCTTTTGAATATGAATACGTTCCAGCTGTTAACGGTTATAATATTGTACTTACAATAGATGAAGTTATGCAGCATATTGTTGAAGATGTTTTGGATAAGAACATGGAAAAAAACAATGCTCTTTTTGCAAGCATTGTAGTTATGAATCCCCAAAATGGCGAAATTTACGCACTCGCCAGCAGGCCAAGCTTTGATTTGAATAATTTTTCCAAGGCAAGTCACTCAAACCGCCGCAATCGAGTAATAAGTGATTATTTTGAACCAGGCTCTACTTTTAAGGTAATCACAGCAAGTGCAGCTTTGGAAGAGAATATTGTAAAAACTGATGACATATTTTTTTGTGAAAACGGTGAGTACAAAATTTCCCGCCATACTTTGCATGATCATAAACCGCATGGAAACCTGACCTTTGTTGAGGTTATTGAAAAATCAAGTAATATAGGCGCGGTGAAAATCGCCCAAAAAATGGGTGAAAAGATCTTGTTTGAATATGTTAAAAAGTTTGGCTTTGGACAGAAAACTGGTATTGATCTGCTGGGAGAAACACAGGGTGTTATCCGTCCGTTAGAAAACTGGTCTAAACTTTCTATAGCAGCAATACCCATGGGGCATGAAATTGGGGTTACTACACTTCAAATGGCAAGAGCAATGTCGGCTGTGATAAATGGCGGATATTTGGTCAAGCCTTATGTTGTGAGCCGGATTGTTGATAGCAATAATGAAATAATCAAAAGTTTCGAAAATGCAAGTCGTTTTAGAGTAATTAGCGAAAAGACCTCAAAAACAATGCGAGAAATATTAAAGGGTGTTGTTGAAAAAGGCACTGGACGTAGAGCAAAAATTAAAGGTTATTCAGTGGGAGGCAAAACGGGTACGGCACAAAAAATTGATGCAACCGGAAGCTATTCGCATGATAAGTATGTGGCATCATTTATCGGCTTTACCCCGATTGAAGATCCTAAGCTGGTTATTGCAGTTGTGTTTGATGAGCCTCACCCTTTTTACTATGGAGGATTGGTAAGTGGGCCTGTGTTTAAGGAAATTGCTGAAAAGATACTTAAATATATGAATGTAACGAAGACAAAAGAGCTGAAAACAGTCTATTAAATAGAGGGATTATTAGATGTTGGCAAAAGAGTTTTTATCAGTACTTGCTGAATTTGATAAGTCTTTAGAATTTGAAGATTTTCAAATTAAAGGATTAAGTCTTGACTCGCGAAAAGTAGGATGCGATTTTTGTTTTATTGCGATAAAAGGATCTGATGCTGATGGGCATGATTTTATAAAGGCTGCTCTGGATAACGGAGCGCGTGTTATTGTTTACGATAAAAAACGAAAAGACGCATTAAAGCAAATTGAGCAAAATCTGAATTTAGTTTCCCTTGGTGTAAAAGATACAAGGAAAGCTGCGGCTAATCTTGCGGAAGAGTTTTTTAACCAGCCGAATGAAAAACTAAAAATCACCGGGATTACAGGAACTAACGGCAAAACAACAGTATCTTTTATATTAGCTCATATTTTTAAGTGCAACAGCCGCAAAAACGGTATTATCGGAACAGTTTATTATAAGATAGCAGACCATATAATAAGCGCAAAAAATACTACACCTGATGCTATTACTATCTGGAACTTGCTTTATAATATGGTTGAGCACGGCCTTGACTATTGCTTTATGGAGGTATCTTCTCATGCTCTGGATCAATTACGGACAGAGGGGATTGATTTCACTCATGCGGTTTTTACAAATATTACGCGAGATCATCTTGATTATCATCAAGGACTGGAAAAGTATTTTGTTGCTAAAGCTAAGTTATTTGAGGGGCTCAAAAGCTGTAGATATGCTGTAATTAATGCGGATGATCCTTATGGCAGCCGCTTAAAGCAAATGACTAAGGCAAAGCTAATGGATTATGGCATTAAGGACAAGCAAGCAAAGATAAGGGCAGAAAATATTAAACTTGGGATTAATGGTACTGAGTTTACCCTTATTGCTCCAGGTGGGTCGATAAAAATAAAAACGAGTATTATCGGACGCTATAACGTATATAATATACTTGCTGCTTGTGCTGTTGCTTTGATCGAAGGGATTAAACTTGAGTCCATTGCTGCTGCACTCAAGGGATTTGTTTCTCCTCCAGGTCGTTTGGAGCAATTGATAACCGATCGGCCGTTTAAGGTTTTTGTGGATTATGCTCATACCGATGATGCTCTGAGGAATGTGCTTGAGACTTTGCGGGAATTAAAGCCATCTAGGATTATTATAGTTTTTGGCTGCGGCGGAAACAGGGATAAAAAAAAGCGCTCTCTTATGGGAGCGGTTGCCTCAGAACTTTCTGATTTTTTAGTTATTACTAATGATAATCCCCGCAAAGAGGATCCGGAAGCTATTATTGATAATATAATCACCGGTTTGCCGGCCGGATTTAAAAAGTATGAGCGGATAACAGACAGGAAAAAGGCAATTGAAAAGGCCCTAAATTTAGCGGCAATGGGAGATTTTGTGCTTATTGCCGGAAAAGGGCATGAGACAAGCCAGACGTTTAAAGACAAGACAATTGAATTTGATGATAAACAAATAGCTCTTGAAATACTTAAAAAACATTGAGTTTGCCAGTTACCGGTTAGCCTGTTGGCCAGTGGAAAATAGTTACTGGAAACAGGCCACTGGAAACTGGATAACTGGATAACTTTTTATTTAAAACTATGTTTACAATTACTGAAATACTTAAAGCAACAAACGGTAGATTACTCAGCGGTGGGATTAAGCTGTGTTTTAGCGGTATTTCGACTAATTCGCGTACTCTGGAAAGAGATGAGCTGTTTATTGCCATAAAGGGAGTGAAATTTGACGGGCATGATTTTCTTGAAAAAGCCCGCCAGAACAAGGCAGCTGCGCTGCTTTTAAATGAAGACTGGGTTCAGGTTAATGGTGCGTTTCTTGAGAAACTGAATATGCCAGTGATAGCTGTAGAGAATACGGTTATTGCCTTGGGTAATATCGCTGCATTTCATCGCGGAAAATTTAATATACCTGTTATCGGAGTAACTGGTTCAAATGGGAAGACAACTACTAAAGAAATGATCGCCAAGATTTTGGGACTACGTTTCAAGGTCCTAAAAAGTGAAGGTTCTTTTAATAATAATATTGGAGTGCCTCTTACTCTTTTAAGGTTGGATTCAAGCTATGAGGTTGCCGTACTGGAAATGGGGATGAATCACAAAGGAGAGATCAGGTCGCTTTGTTCTATTGCCAGGCCTGATATAGTCTTAATTACGAATGTTGCAAACGCGCATATGGAATTTTTTGATTCACTTGTTGATGTGGCAAAGGCAAAATGCGAAATATTGGAAAAACTTGTTAGTGGTTCTAAGGCTATTATCAATGCTGATTGCAGTATTTTGTACTCACTAGCCAAAGATTATGCGGTAAATGTTATAAGCTTTGGATTAAAAAAAAATAGCTTGTATCGGGGCTCTAATGTTTTGTGTGATGGCCAGGGAGTAGAGTTTACCCTAAATGAAAAATTTACTTTTAGACTGAATTTGCTTGGAGAGCATAATGTTCATAATGCTTTGGCAGCTATTGCTGTGGGAAGTTTGTTCGATATAGAACTTGTTGAGATGAGAGATGCCATAAGAGAAGTTAATATCCCCGGTCTTAGGATGCACCAGCTTGAGACTAATGGTATAAAAATAATTGCTGATTGCTATAATGCTAATCCTTTATCCACAAAAGCGGCTATTAAAACACTTGCGCAAATAAATGATAGAAAAAGAAAAGTTTTTGTTTTAGCTGATATGCTTGAGCTGGGTGGTTTGACCAAGAAGTGTCACGAGGATATAGGAGAATATGCGGCTAGCAATTCCATAGATAAGATGATAACTGTTGGCCCAAGCGCTGCATTTGCTGCAAAAACGGCAGTTATTTGCGGTATGCAAAAGAGCGATGTGTATAATTGCCAAGGAAATGAAGAAGCTTTGAATATTCTTCAGGATTTGCTTACGC
>JAGLQQ010000103.1 GCA_023136735.1 Candidatus Omnitrophota bacterium
AGTTCTCCGTCAATTCTTAGAGTCGGAGCTGATCCGCAAACAATATGCAAATCTGAGGCATTGCTTTCAACAGCAATTTCCAAGAGTTTTCTGATATCCATTTTTATCTCCTTATATATTTAATTTATTTCACGTTAAGACTAAAATCAACGCATTTCACCGAATGAGTCATTGCCCCTATTGAGATAAAATCAACTCCGCATTCTGCTACTGATTTAATGTTTTTCTGGGTAATGTTACCAGAAGCTTCGAGTTTTATGTGTGAATTCACTTTATCTCTTAAATTTACGGCCTTTTTCATTGAACGTAAATTCATATTATCTAGCATAATAATATCTGGCTCACCCATCAGGGCATCTTTTAATTCCCCAAGACTCGTCACTTCGATCTCGATAATTGTCTGAAGTGGGCCCTTTTTCCTTATTTTTTTTATGATATCACACAAGGCCAATCCAGAAGCATTTTTTTTAAGAATTCTTAAATGATTATCCTTTATTAAAACCTGATCAAATAATCCGGTTCTATGATTAGAGCCTCCGCCAGTTTTAACCGCGTACTTCTCAAGTACACGCAAGCCAGGGGTGGTTTTCCTTGTATCGAGTATTTGTGCTTTATTTTTCTTTATTTTATCAGCAAGTATTCTGGCCGCACTAGCAATTCCTGAAAGCCGCCCTAGAAAATTCAAAGCTGTTCGCTCTGCTTTTAAAACGCTTGATGCCTCACCAGTTACAGTGCAAATCTCTGTTTTACCCATAAGCTGGGTACCTTCCTTTACATGAGCAATAACTTTTGTCTTTTGGTCAACCTGTCGAAAAACCTCTTTAATCACTTCAAGGCCGCAGACAACCACATTGCTTTCCTTGGAGCTTATAAGAGCTTTGATTCTTACTTTTTCATCTAGTGTATATTCACAGGTGATATCACCATTACCAATATCTTCAGCCAATGCGTTACTGACTATCATTGAAACTTCTGTTAGAACCTGTGTTTTATTCTTATTTAAGCGCACTTCTGATTTTCTCCAACTTCTCTATTTCCTGCTTTAACTCAAGTGAGCTTTGTTTTTCTTTTTCTACAACCGCAGGTGGAGCTTTTTTAACATAATTAACATTACCAAGAAGTTTATCCTTACGCGTTATATGAGCATTTAATTCCTTTATCTGCGCGTCAATCTTTTGCTTTTCCTTTTCAGGGTCAAAAGATTCATCTAAGGAAATAATTATTCCAATTTCAGCACCAGCCGCGGTAGAGGATATCACTACAGGATTGTTCGAATCAGCTGTCACTTTTGGATTGATATTGCCCACTTTAGCAAGGCTCATTAAAAATTCTGAATTACTTACCAGGATATTTAGTATCTGGGGATCTTCATGCTTAATCTTTACATCTACCTTATCTTTTGGCTTAATATTATTTTCACTTCTAAGATTTCTAATGCAGACACAAACATCCATGATGATCTGCATTTGTTTTTCGATATCCGTGTCGATATAATCCTCATCAACATCAGGCCAAGACTTAGACATAATTGAGGTATCCGTACCTGTAACTTTTTGCCATATCTCATCAGTAATAAGCGGCATAAACGGATGCATTATTCTTAAGCTTTTTTCAAGCATATTATAAAGCACAGTTTTGGTCACAATACTGTTTATGTTCAACTTGGAAAGCTCAATATACCAGTCGCAAAGTTGATGCCAAAAGAACTCATAGATAACATTTGCCGCTTCATTGAGTCTGTATTTAGCCAGTGATTCATTTAGTTTTTTTAGAGTCAAATTAAAACGGCTAAGTATCCAGGCATCCGCTAAATTAAGCTCCCCTTTAACAGGTATTGCCTTGACAGTAACATCCGCGCCCTCAAGATTGATTAAGATAAAACGGGACGCGTTCCAAATCTTATTGCAGAAATTTCTGCCGAACTCAAACTTTTCTTTGGCAAGATATACATCCTGCCCTATAGAGGTGATTGATATCAGACTAAAACGCAGAGCATCTGTGCCGTATTCGGCAATGATCTCAAGGGGATCAATACTATTGCCAAGTGATTTAGACATCTTTTTCCCCCCATCATCACGTACTGTTCCATGGAGATATACATCTTTAAAGGGAATATCTCCCATAAACTCAAATCCGGACATAATCATCCTGGCTACCCAAAAAAAGATGATCTCAGGCGCGGTAACAAGCACAGCAGTCGGATAAAAATACTCTAGTTCCCTTTTCTTAAGTTCTATGGACTCAGGGCTGCTGTTCTTTGTCTTATGGAATGGCCAGCCAAAAGTAGCAAAAGGCCAAAGCCAGCTTGAGAACCAGGTATCCAAAACATCAGGGTCCTGATATATTTCATTACTTGCGCAGTCAGGGCATTTATCAAGTTTAACGCGAGATACAAACACCCCTTTTTCGTAATCATTTTCATCCTCACATTTTGAGCAGTAATAAACCGGCAGCCTATGCCCCCACCATATCTGGCGGGAAATACACCAATCCTGGATATTCTCCATCCAGTTTAAATAAACTTTTGTCCATCTTTGAGGGTGAAAATTAATCCTGCCATCTTTGACTGCCTTGAGGGCTGGCACTGCAAGCGGTTTCATCTTCACAAACCACTGTTTGGAATAATAAGGCTCGATCACGGTATGACATCTGTAACAATGCCCCACAGCGTTTGAATGCCCTTCAACTTTTACTAAAAGTTTTAATTGCTTTAAGTCTTCAATTATTGCCTTCCGGGCTTCAAAGCGGTCACTTCCATTATAATCGCCGGCATTTTCATTACAGCGTCCGTCAGGATGCAGCACATTTATAAATTCAAGATCATGCCTTTTGCCCATAGCATAGTCATTGGGATCATGCGCCGGAGTAACCTTGACCGCGCCTGTTCCAAATGCAGGATCAACAAACTCATCAGCAATTATTTTTATTTCTCGCTCCATTAGAGGCAGGATCACAGTTTTGCCGATAAGGTCTTTGTATCTTTCATCCTTTGGATGAACAGCAACTGCTGTATCTCCAAGCATTGTCTCCGGACGCGTAGTTGCCACGGTAAGAAATTTCTTTGCATCTTTCACCGGATATTTTATATACCACAAGAAACCTTCCATATCTTTATGCGGAGCTTCTTCATCAGAAAGCGCGGTCTGACAGCGAGGACACCAATTAATTATGCGGTTACCGCGGTATATAAGTTTCTTTTCATGCAATTTAATAAATACTTCAAGCACAGCATCACTATAACCTTCATCCATTGTAAATCTGGTTCTTTTCCAATCACACGCGCAAGCTAGGCTGCGCAATTGCTTGATTATAGTAGAGCCGTATTCCTGCTTCCAATCCCAAACAAGCTTCAGAAATTTTTCCCGTCCAACGTCGTCTCTCGTCAAATTCTCTTTTGCCAATTTTCTCTCGACAACATTCTGGGTCGCGATACCGGCATGATCAGTTCCCGGCATCCAGAGTGTTTCATTGCCGCGCATCTTTTTTTGACGGATCAGAATATCCTGAATAGTATTATTTAAAGCATGGCCCATATGAAGAATACCCGTGACATTGGGCGGGGGGATTACAATTGAAAACGGATTTTTTGACTGGTCTATCCTGCCGTGAAAAAAAGATTTTTTTTCACAATTCAGATATTGCTTTTCCTCAATATCCTTAAAACTGTATTTTTTAGCAAGCTCTTCCACGATATTATTTTTTAGTTTCCTTTTCTTTAAGTAATTTATACTCAATACTGTCTACCAGAGCCTGCCAGCTTGCTTCGATTATATTTTCAGATACTCCCACTGTCCACCAGGAGCTCTTTTCATCTTGAGATTCTATAAAAACACGCACCTTAGCCGCTGTTCCCGTTTTTGAATCTAAAACACGCACTTTAAAATCAGACAAATGCATCTGAGATAATTCCGGATAAAAATCAGTTAGAGCTTTGCGCAAGGCACCGTCTAAAGCATTTACAGGTCCGTCTCCCTCACAAGCCGTATGCACTCTTACTTTTCCTACCTTCAATTTAACGGTTGCCTCGGAAATAAGAGTATTGTCCTGTCTTTTTTCAACGATTACCCTGAATCCGTCCAGTTCAAAGAATTTCTTAAATTTTTTCAGCGTCTTCTTGATCAGCAATTCAAAAGAGGCCTCAGCCGCTTCAAATTGATACCCCTCATATTCAAGATCCTGAATCTGCTTATGCAGCTTTATCGTGCTTTTATCATTTTTTGCCAGATCAAATGACAGCTGTTTAGCTTTAAACAAAATGCTCGTCTTTCCGGCAAGTTCAGAAGCAAGAAAGCGGCGCTTATTACCAACTGTTTCCGGCATTATTTGCTCATATGTCAGAACATTCTTTACCATTGCGTTTATATGCACACCCGCTTTATGCGCAAACGCGGAAGTTCCCACAAACGGCTGATTATCCTGCTGTTTCATATTGCTTACTTCACTAACATAGCGTGAGACCTCGGTAAGCTCTTTCAGTTTGGCACTTCCTACAGCTTTCATTTTAAGCTTTAACTCAAGACAGCCGATGATCGCGCAAAGATCCGCGTTGCCGCAGCGTTCCCCATAACCGTTTATAGTTCCCTGCACCTGAGTGCATCCAGCCTCAACAGCAGCAATACTGTTTGCTACAGCCATTCCGTTATCATTATGGACATGGATACCCAGTTCAACTTTGACAGTCTCTTTTATTTCAGAGATGATTTTTTTTATTTCAGAGGTTATCGTGCCTCCGTTAGTATCGCATAATATAATGCACTCAGCTCCCGCGTCCTGAGCCGCGATCAGCGTTTTAAGCGCATACTTTGGATTATGTTTATAGCCGTCAAAGAAATGCTCCGCGTCATAAAAAGCTTTTATTTTTTTCGAGCGAATAAACTTGATGGTATCCGTGATCATTCTAAGATTTTCATCAAGAGATGTTTTCAAGACATCCTTTACATGCAGATCCCAGCTTTTACCGAAAATAGTAATATACTTAACGCCTGAACTGATGAGGCCCTTTAAGATCGGGTCTTTTGAAGCGGGCATATCCTTCCTACGCGTGCTGCCGAAGGCGACGATTTTTGAATTTTTAAAACGTATTTTTTTTATGGCATTAAAAAAATCCAGATCCTTGGGATTCGATCCAGGCCAGCCGCCTTCTAAAAAATCGATTCCAAGTCCATCGAGCTTTTTAGCAATAAGTATTTTGTCATTTACAGAGAAAGAAATACCTTCTGTCTGTGCTCCATCACGAAGCGTAGTATCGTAAATTGTAACCTTACGCATTTCAAGCCTTCCTTATTTTTTGGTTCTTTTTCACCTAAGTTAATTGCAAGAACCTGAGGGTCATTATTAATTTATTCAAATATCTTACAAATCCTTGAGTAATAGGAATTCATTCAACTTAATTAAGAATGACCCTATTTTTTATTTTTTTTATCAAGTCCAAAAGCTGTGTGCAGTGCCTTTACTGCCGATTCAGCTTTCTTTTTAGCTATAACACATGAAATACTGATTTCTGATGTCGAGATCATTTCAATGTTTATTTTCTTATCAGCCATAATTTCAAACATCTTGGCCGCAACCCCCGGATGACTTTTCATTCCCACGCCAACGATTGAAACCTTAGCGATATCCTCATCAAATGTTACTTTTTCCGCTTTAATCTTTTTAACAATCTCCCTGGCCGTCTTCAAGGATTTTTGCAACTGGACTTTAGGCACAGTAAATGAAATATCCGTGCGTCGGGTACGGCTTATGTTCTGAATAATCATATCAACATTGATCTGTGCATCAGCAAGAATCTTAAAGATCTTAGCCGCGATTCCCGGCCGATCAGGCACATCGCATATTGTCATTTTTGCTTCTTTTTTATCAAGAGTTACACCGGAAATCACAACACCTTCCCACATTGGTTTAGCCTCCTTAAGAATTATCGTACCTTCTGCTTTTGAAAAACTTGAACGAACATGAATAGGCACATTGAATTTTTTTGCAAATATTACCGAACGCGCCTGCAATACCTGAGAACCAAGCGATGACATTTCAAGCATCTCATCATAACTAAGAAAATTAAGTTTCTGGGCATTAGGCACCAAACGCGGGTCAGCCGTAAATACACCTTCGACATCGGTATTCATTTCGCACATACACCCGCCTAAAGCCTTACTCAATGCTACTGCAGTCAAGTTTGATCCACCTCGCCCTAAAGTCGTAATCTCATGATTTTCCGTTATACCCTGAAAACCTGCAACAATAACAATCTTTCCCTTACTCAACTGCTGCTTAATTTTTTTTCCATCGACATTAATCAACTTAGCTTTTGAAAAAGAGGTATCTGTAATTATACCTACCTGAGCACCGGTAAATGATATTGCCTCATACCCCAGCTTATGTATTGCCATAGCTAAAAGAGCAACAGAAACCTGTTCTCCAGTGGAAACAAGCATATCATACTCTCTGTCTGATGGAGCATCAGTTATCTGCTTTGAAAGCTCAATAAGCTTATCAGTAGTATCACCCAATGCTGAGACCACAACAATGACATTATAGCCCTTTTTTTTAGTTGATACTACTCTCTTGGCAACACTTTTGATACGATCCGGATTGGCGACTGAAGTGCCGCCGTATTTTTGTACAATTATTTTTTTCATAATAGTATATAATTCTACCGCAAAATTCATGCTACGTCAATACTTACGATAATTCCCCAACTCTTAGATAGAAAACACTTTTCCTTTGCTTATCAACCCAATGGGGGAAATTGTATTTGCGAATTTCACCTGGCGGTTTGTTCCGATTTACCTCTTAAATAACTTTTTCACCTTTTAAGTGATTATCCAATTTCTTCTAAATAGTTTCTGTTCGGAAATA
>JAGLQQ010000104.1 GCA_023136735.1 Candidatus Omnitrophota bacterium
CGACAAAACTTTGCGTCATCGATACTAACGCGCTGGTAAGTATTGGGTCCAGATCATTATGTGTACATATTCTTTCCATCCCTTTAGCGGCAATTGCTCCGGTAAGGGCTCCCAATGATGATGTTATATTATTTGACAATCTTGAGCCGAAAGTCGAACCCGATTTATTCGAATAATCAACCCCTAACCCAGCTCCGACTGCGGCATTAACTAGTGTACCGACCGCAAGAGACGCGCATTCTGTTATCAGAGGATCCCAATTCTGATCGTAGCCCTCCTGCCGTACTGCTTCCATTGCTAAATTTGAAGCCATACCGATAACCACTTCTTTAAGTATCTCTTTAGTTATTTCTGTCGCGAATGCCCCGGTATCAACATTAAAATTACCCCAATTACTACCCGCTAATCCCGCTGCTGCCCCTACAATAGCCGCACGAACATATGGATTCTCTACACCTGCCACATCCAGGAGATAGACTACTAAACGTGCTACCACCATCTGTCTAACTATAGTGATCACCGGATTAAGTGTCAGTTGTTTTCCTACCTCAGAAGCTAATCCTGCTCCTAATCCTGATCCTGCTCCTGTTCTTCCTGTGGCACCCCAAATACCTGTACCAGTCCCTCCTGTTTTTAACGCGTCAAGCCCTGCCCCGATAAAAAAAGCAACCGCGGCAACTGCTGCGGCTATACACGCGGCAATAAAAATTTTACCCATAACTTTCGAAATTAAATCTGTATTATTACTCGCGCATAGCTGTACAAAATCATAATCTACCATACAAATTATAAACGTGGCAACAAACGCGATAGCCATTCCAATAGCTAACCCTATCCCTGTCCAACCGAAGATTTTAGCAAAAACAAAACTTAGAACAGCCGCAACAATTCGTACTACCCACTGTATAACTTGCGATACAACACGGCCGATTTTTTCTCCACATACCTGGTATAAAGTTACAAGCGGAGCCGTACACATCTGCGCGAATCCTGAGAACATCACTTTAAACGCGTCAGCCTCCCCGGTGAATATCATAGAAAGGCCGGTAACAAAATTCATCGCTCCCTGCACAAATGCTTTAACACCATTCCATACAGCAGTGGCACATTTTCTGACAAAATGAATAGGAATCTGGTTAATCAGATGCATAACTACTTCAGTTATCTGGTTCCATCCTTTGTCCCAGTAGTGTTGTGCTTTTTCCTGATTACCTATGATTCTATAATAGGAACTTTTTACTATATTCACTACGCCTGCAATAATTTTACCGACCCTCTGAAAATGCTTGCCGACCCAACCAGCTTTTTGAAAATATTCTTGTGCTCTTTGATCATTACCTCTCACCTGATGATAGACCCCTTTAGCTGCATCCCGGACTTGCCTAACCTTTTTTTCTACTCGTTTGTACTCTTTTTTTATCTTTCCCCATACTCGTTTAGCCTCTTTTTTTACCTTTTCCCATGATTGTTCAACATCTTCTGGATATAATAGACACATCGCTATTCCGAATCCAATTATCCCATAAACATGAAAAAATGATAGTGCTGCCAATGGTTTTATAATCTTTTTTATAATCTTTTTTACAGATTTAAAAACACTCTTTAAAACACCTCCTATGCTGCGTCCGCCGCGAATCTGCCGCATCTGGAGATCAAGTATCCGATCCTTTTGAAGTTCTTTATTATTAAGTGCTAAAGTTGATCCGTCCCAGCGGATATTAAGCTCTGTTAAGGAAATAACCTGCTCTTGGCCATTATCAATAATGGTGACTTCATCGCCGTCAATACTGACTATCGTTACCCAGTGATTACTATCTAATAGAATAATCGCGTTTTCATCGAGTTCCTTCAAACTATCTAAACTCAGCTTAAATCCTTCTAAGCTTATACCGTATTTATTGGCTACATTTTTTATAGCCATCATCGATGTCATTACATCTTTGTCTGTTATCTCTACTTCTCCTGTAGCAAGAATGTCATCAACAATAAGCTCATATGCCAGGTCTTCTTTGGAAGTAAACTTGCGTCCTATATTGGTTACAAAACTATCAAATGCCTTTACCGCGCAGTTGATTATGTTTACCGTATCATCCCAGACACCCTTCATCGCCTTTAAAACATAGGCTTTTCCTATATCCGCAAAGCTGTATCTTGCATCCACCATCGCCTTGGCAATGGCTGTCATATCCCGTTTTAAATCTGTCGCAAGCTTCAATATGTCTACTGCACTTATTCCAGCAGTTTTAAATGCCGCGACAATATCCTTGTCTGTAAAACCGGCTTTTAATAGAGCTTCATATATCTCTTTGTCGCTATAGCTTACTCGCGCTTTATGTATTGACTGTACGATTTCTGTACAACTTAGATTTGCTTCTTTAAATATTATTATGATATCTTTTAAATTAAATCCCATCTGGGTGAGAGCATTGATAATTCTTTCGTTGGCAAGTCCGGCTTTTTTTAATATCTTTATCAGTTCTACACCGCGTTTACCTTCATTTATCATTACGCGGACAAATTCAACTGTCTGACGCAGCATTGCGGATTCTTTTGTCGTATTTTCAATAATTTTGGCAGGTTCTTTTTCAATCGGCATATCAGTTACTTTTGGTATTTCAAATATGCCTTCTTTCCCTTTAAGCGCTTCTTCCTCTTCTTGTTCTTTTTTATCTTTTCCTAAAGGCGGCCCTGTTTTACTTTCCTCTACATCCGTCTCTTGCAGCTTTTTCTCTTCATCCGCTTTAAGAAGTCCTCCTAATAATGTCTTTACTTCATTTTTATCATAACCAGCTTTGATTAGAGCATGATAGATCTCTTTTTTATTAAAACCCTGGCGTACAGCACTAAAACCAGCCTCGCCCACAGAGCATCCGGATTTTTTAAGAATTGTGAAGATAGCAGGCAGATCATTACCGGCAATAGAAAGACCGCTGATCGTGGTATCGATTATCGGCATGGACTCTATCTGTCCTTTTGTGATTACCTGTTCAAAACCCATATACGGCATTGCCGGCTGAGTCAGCACAAGCTTGTCACTCAGAGCATCAGAGGATAATTTATCCCTGTCGTCCTTAGTGCGCTGCGAATCTATCATCGCTTCTTTCGAGCCTTTATTCTCCCGGTAATTTGCCGCCCAGGAAATATCAGCTATTGTAAAAAGAAACGCTTCCAACACTATGAAGGAAATAATTTTAAACCACAATTTGCCAGTCTGGTCGTACATAATAGACCTCCAGTATCATTTATTAGATTTGGATCGGATTTGTATTTCTTTGCAAAATATCCTGCTGCGTATTTGTATTATCTATATTATTAGTGCTGTTTGAATTTGTTTGAGTATTTTGTGAATTTAAAGCCCTAGTTTCTCCAGCTGACATGATTATTAAAATATCTTTAGCTGAGTATGTTTTCTTAAACTCAGCATGTATTTCACTCTTTTCATATCCTGCTTTCAGCATCGCTGCTGCAAGGGAATATTCACCCTCTCCATAATCTGGATGCAGCTTTTTATGATTTGCTATTGCAAGAGATTCTTCACCTTTTTTATATCCCATTCGACGCAAAAATTTAGCAGAAGGCTTCCAGTTCTTTGCCACTACCGTCTTTACTACTGGACGAATAGCAGAATAAGCTTCACTTGTATCCAACCCTGAATCCTTAAAATCCTGCACGGCATCATCAATTGCGCCATTAACATCAAAACCAGCCGCTTTCATATCTTTAAGCAGTCCAGTAACCGCGTCTTTCTTCGCGTTCTTGATCCTTGTTTCTGTATTTGTTTTTCTATTTTTGAAAATTTTAGAATTGCTGAATTTTGCATTTGGCTTCTTTGCCGCCTTTGTTTCCGCTTTACTTATCTCTGTCTTACTAAGAGCGCTATATGTATCGCTAGCGCTGACATCGGATTTTTCAAAAACCGCTATTATAGCTTTAGTCGAATAATTGTTTTTAGAAAACCCCCCAGCAATAGCTTCGACACTATATCCTTCACTCAGCATTTCCTTCACAGTGTCAGTTTCTGCTTCAGTAACTTTCTTTTTATAGGTAATATTTCCTTCTCTATCTCTTGAGAACGATCTGTGGAAAAATTTTCTTGTTGGACGTTTGATTATACCTTCATTGACCCTGTCTTTAGCTGTCATATGGGTAGTGCTTTCCTCTTCACTGGTTTCTTCAACAACTGCCTCTGAAACAGTATTTTCCTGCGTTGAAGTTACTTGAGCGCCTGCTTTTGAATAAGCAATCTCAGCTTCTGTATCTGTATAGTCTAAGTCTTTAATTAAAATTGTAATAATATCTTCCTTACTCATCCCCGCATTTATATACCCTATAGCTACAGAAGCAGCATTATCAATTGGTGATATCCCTGTTTCCTGCTGCTGCAGTCCAGCTCCGCTTATTGCCGGATCATCTTGAGAAACAGTAACAACTTTTGCTTCTTGAGTGCCCTCGAGCTGAGCCTCTTCAGTATTATTTCCCTGAATAAGTTTATCATCTTGAATACCGCTTATTGCCAAAGGAGTTATGATGAAGATACAAGCAATGACAACACTTATTATGCTAAATATTATTTTTCTATTTTTAAGATGTTTCATTGCTTTCACCATTTCCTTAATTCGTCCCAAAGCATTCATTCTGAAACGCGTTCTAGTTTCCTAAACCGTTAAAAATAGCACCAACTAAAACCGAAACTTCAAATGTATTCTATACAGGAATATTCGCTACCTTTAAGATTTTATCCACCTGCTCCTGACTGAATCCATTATCCACAAACGCGCTGCTGATCTGCTCCGCTGTATATCCCTGGCTTAACA
>JAGLQQ010000105.1 GCA_023136735.1 Candidatus Omnitrophota bacterium
ATGGATTTAAGCGCTTTGAAGATGTTCTGGAGGAGTTCCGCATTCGTTTTAATAATGAATGGCTGAATTCGAAATAGTTTTTAAGCTAATTTCAAGTAGGGTAATCTTTAATCTTCTAAAATTACAAATGGGTTGAAAAGGAAAATATGGAAAACAATAATGAAGAAAACATAGTCAAATGTGCTAAAGAAGCAGGTACTGAGAAAGTCTCAGGAGAGAAACTCGGTAAAATACTCATTGTTGATGATGAAAAACTGTTTGCGTTCCTGCTGGCTAGATTATTAAGAAATCGCGGTTATAGCGCTTCATTTGTCTCTAATGCTGAAAAAGCGCTTGAAAGGATAGCCAGTGACAGTTATGACCTGGTTATAGTAGATATTAAAATGGATGGAAAATCCGGTTATGAAATGATGAAAGAGATCAAGGTTATCTATGGAAATGATAGCCCCACTTTTCTGGTTGGTACAGGTACCCAGTTTGTTCTAAGTACCCAGGAAATGAGTGACCTCAAAATATATAAGATTATTGAAAAACCTTTTCCACGACCATCAAGATTATTTAAGGAAATTGAAGCCGCTATACAAAATCACCTACAAAAATAGACCTCAAGGAAAATACATTTCTCGCCATGAAGATCTGAAGAGTTGAACCCAGATGGTACGCCCTCTTATTTATTTCCTGAACCAAAGCCTCTAATAGTATTTCCCCTAGCGCGTATTCCGCCAAAAGGCCTCTTTAGGGAAAAAAAAGGGATTAGAAGGAGAGAGGCTGGAATATGTTTAAAACCAGTGACTCCACACAATATATAAACGTTTAGGCCGCAAGACACCACACGCGCAAATTTATACACACCGCCCGAATTTATACGTATAATTTTGAATACACCGCACAAAGCTGGGGATAACTTGTGGTTAAATCAAGGAGACAGCACTGATGAGAAAAACCCATTATAAACCTGTATTTGGGAGGCAATCCCACGAAATAATCAACTTCCTATAATATATCTTATGTCCCCGTAGAATGGTAGCACTTGTTCTTGTGGTATCAATATGTTGTGGCTTTTGTGTGTTTAAGAGATTCTCTTGAGTGGCCCATCATGTTCAACATTAGCGCCATTATTCTTTTTGATGATCGTAGCTTTGTCATTTAGTAGAAAAATGCAAAAAGTATTAAGACCTGATACTCCCGCTCTGGTACTCGCTTAAGAAAAAAGCCGCATTTTGGCTTTTTGAGGCCTCCTTTACAAGCTCTACGAATAATATTAGCCATCAGTAGGATTTTCCTTGCTTATGATGCGTTTAAGGCTTAAGTTTGGGTGTGTAGTTCATTCAATTATTAGCTCTGTTGAATCAGCCGCATAATCTGCAATGGCTTGATGAAGCCTAGCAAAAAACTTCCTTAAAATCAAGTTTTGATGGTTTCTTTCACTCAGGCTGGCATTGTTTCATTAGGTGAGGTTTCCCCTGAGCTCCTAATAGTCTTTAGTATATTACTTGAGTTATGTCTAATATCTTCCATGCTGCAGTACACATGATTACGATTGCAATGATAGAAAATATTGAAAAGAGCGGCATTTCACCGCTGATACTATTTATGGATTTATATTTTAAATAGCGCATTCGCTATCCTTTTAGAACTTTAAATCAATGCCGAATAAGTACCATAAACCAATACCTATATCCAGGCCTTTTTTTTGTTCCCCCAAGAGAAAATCCTTTACATTATTTTCAGGCACAAGTACAACCTCGATTTCCTCAGCCGGTTCCAAACTTTGCGCGGGATTTGCGTTTATGGGATCAAGCTCATCTACAACCACAGTGACTACCTGAACTGTTTCATCGCTAAGCGCCGGATTAAAGGCAAAATTAGGGCTAATATTAGTGATTGTGCCGGAAAATCCGGTTTCTTCTTTTAATTCCTTTAAAGCTTCATGCGCGATATCATCACTAACAGCCAGTCCTGCGGGAAAGCCAATAACAGTGTTATTGATAGCCGGCCTAAACTGCTTAATAAGTACAAATTGGTTTGATGGTTTTAATTTGGCCAGGACGACGAGGATTTTTTTTGTATTTTTACGAGTAATGCTTTCCCACAATATATGCTCATTTTCTTTAGTGATATATTGCAGTTGTTTTATATTAAGCCATTGTCCCTTAAATAATATTTTCTCGCAAACTTTATCCATGAGCGATTATTATCTCTTATCATTGCGGATGCGGCGAGTAAATCTCAGCAGTTTGTTAGCACCTAATGTCATACATGCGCGTCTTTTAAAACCGTTTTTCTTACACAGTTTATTTGCGGCCTGCATCTTATCTGTTGAGCAGAAATTAATTACGCTATAATCACTTTTTTCACAGAATTCTATGGCTTCGACAATTAGTTTTTTCCCAAGTCCGATACCTCTAAATTCAGGCGAAACAAAAATGCGGCGTAATAATGCGCAGTTCCGGTCATCTTCTTTAATGGCAATAGTGCCTATTACGCTGTGGCCTATTACAGCTACCATAAAAAGGTCTTTTTTGCCGCCGTATACATTCTTTATATTATTAATATCAAAGTCTGAATAGGTTTCTTTTGGGATAGAAAATTCCTTTTTGAGTATTGAATTGATTAATTTAATTATTTGAGGTTTGTCAGTGTCTTTAAATTTTCTAAGCTTTATGTTCAACTTTGCGTTTAGATTCATTAGTCTGCCATCCTTTTTTTTATGATTTTTTTAATTAAGTTATAAGGTATATTTTCTGTAACAAAAACATGTCCGATTTTTGATGGTAAAACCATTCGGATTCGTCCATTAATAAATTTTTTATCTCTTAAAAATGCGCTAAGAACAGCTTTCAGATCACCTTTTTTTGCCTCAAGTGGTAGTTTTAGCAGTTTAAAGATTGCCATTACGCGTTTTAGTTCAATTCCGGGTAAAATGCCCATTGAATGAGCAATTTCAGCCGCAGCGGCCATTCCGATGCTGATTGCTTCTCCATGGTTCAAATTGCTGTATCCTGCCGCGGTTTCAAGCGCATGACCGATGGTATGGCCGAAGTTAAGAATAGTACGCAGTCCTGTAGTTTCTCTTTCGTCATTTTCAACGATCTTTGCTTTTATAAGGCTTGAAGCTTTGATAACATAGCTTAAGCAGGAACTATCTAAATCAAGTATTTTTTTGTAGTTTTTTTCAATATAGCTAAAGAGTTTAGGATCAACTATAATACCGTATTTGACTGCTTCTGCCAACCCTGAGCGAATCTGTCTTGCCGGAAGGCTTTTGATTAAATTTATGTTTGAATAGACAAGTTTTGGCTGATAAAAAGCGCCTATTAGATTTTTACCTGATGGTAAATCAAGCGCTGTTTTTCCGCCAATACTTGAGTCAACCTGAGCAAGCAAGGTTGTCGGAATCTGGATATAGGCAATTCCCCTCTTATAAGTGGCAGCTATAAAACCTGTCAAATCTCCTACTACTCCCCCACCGAGCGCTATCAGGAAAAGGCGCTTTTTTGTATCGATAGAAGATATTTTTCCTATTATTTTGACATATTCTGATATCGATTTGCTTTTTTCTGAATCCTGCACATTAAAGATATGGGTTGCAATTTTTAGCGTATTTAGGGTTTTTTGGAGCTTTTTCCCATAAAGTGCTCGTATGCGTGAATTGGTAATAATTATAGCATCAGTTCCCAAGTTTAATCGGACCAACTTTTTTGCTAAGTGCTCAAAGTTATCATTTGCAATGATTATCGGATAGCTGCGATCATCAAGGTTTACCTTTACTTGATTCATTACAAAACTCTCCTTAAAATTGACAATAATATGATTAATATGATCATCCCGTGTATGGGGGTAATACGTGCGTATAAAGCGGCAAGCTTTCTAGGCAAGAGCCCCATTAATATGCGCGAGCCGTCTAAAGGGGGTATAGGTATAAGATTAAACACGCCAAGCACCAGGTTAATAATCATAACCGTAATGAGAAATTGAAGCACTCCAGCGTGGTGGATAAATCCACTCAGCAAGATTAGGAATGTTAAAGCGGCTGTTATAAAATTGGCCATCGGTCCGGCAAGACCGACCCAGATCATCCCGCTTTTTGCGTTACTTAGATTATGAAAATTTACCGGAACAGGCTTAGCATATCCGAAAACCACAGGAGAACTACTGATGATAAGCATTAGCGGCAGGATAATAGTTCCGAAAAGATCAATATGTGCCAAAGGATTGAAAGTTAAGCGCCCCATAAATTTTGCTGTATTGTCGCCCAGTTTGTAGGCAACAAATCCATGAGCGTATTCATGAACAACTAAAGCGATGAATAAAGCCGGAAGATTTAATATAAAGCTTAATGCTAGAGGATTGATGTCAGCCATATTATGTTTATCTATTAGTTCAGTTTTTTTATAAAGTCAACTTCAATTATAGGAATTTTAGATTTTTTACTGCTTTTAATTTTTCCCCAGACTTGAACTTGATGGTATGTAAAAGCGTTTATATCTACTTTATCGCTTTTTAAAAAATAATGCGTTCTGCCGTGCTTGACGAGTCTGTGAGTTCCTGGCCGGTTAAAAAACTTTCCGGCTTCAGTAATTTTTCCCTGCGCGTCCGGTTTAGTATTTGGCTGTACAAGGATTTCTTTTTTGTTTATTGGCTTTTCCAGATTTACTTTGGTCTGGATCGCTGGTTTCTTAATTGGCATTATACTTTTTGTCAAGCGGTTAATGTGCCTGCGGGCAATTTCATTTGCCGGGCTTTGCGCGTAATCGCGTATAATAACTTTATACTTTTGAATTATTGGGGAAAGATCTTTACTGTTTATTTCAGCGGCTTTGCTTTGCTTTTCAAAAGTTTCAGCCTCAATTAACAACTTAAGCCCCTCTCGTTTTTTCGCTTCACTATCAATATAGCTTTTCGCCGGTCCTGACTTTTTAATAAAATCCTTGTGAACCCAAGCGAAACAATTTGTATAAGGATATACTTGCAGCCAGTCTTTGCCTTTGAGTATGATTTCCACACGGTTTTCGGGGTTAAGCTGCCCAATAACATTGAAGTTTGTCCCCTCCCCTGCCCTTACATTTACTCTTTTAGCGGTAATAACTCCGAAGATATTATTTTCAACTTGGACGAAGTCCTTATGGATAAAAGCATTAGAATTTCGAGGTAAACTTAGTTTTACCCACTCATTATTAACAGTTCCTAATACTAAGACACTATTTCCTTTGTTTATTTTTCTTAATATCTCAAAATTTACTCCAGGACCGCTGCGTAGGTTTACAGAATCCGCGATTATAATACCGCTATAAGAGTTTTCATCTGTCACTTGAGCAATACACCAAGAGCCGCTTGAGCTAACAATAAGCCCAAAAATTAAAGATATAAGAATCAAGTCTATAGTTTTTTTCATTTTTAAGGTATTCTTTATTTGGAAGCAGTTTTAGCAGCAGCTCCAGTGGCTTCTTTGCCTTCTTTTGCTTCAGTTGTTTTTAATTTTTTCAGCTTCATCTTTATTACTTTTACTTTTGGCAGGCCAAAGCTGGAAGTATCATCTTTCCACTTACTTTCTTTTTTGAGCTTTTCGATTCGCTCATAACGCTTAAGTACACTGCGTTGTTTTTTGCCTTTGGATGCGGTTAAACTTGGATGAATTGACATTTGTTTTTCTCTCCTTTCAAATCACGTATTTTTTAAAAAACGTACAAAACAATCTTTGTAGCGTTTTTTTAGTCCCGGGAGTTTTTCTATTGCTGAAGTTTTGGACTCATACGTTCCAGAATATACAATGAAATACTCTCCGGATTTTCGAACATTGCTCCGGTATCCTTGATCTTTTAACTTTTGTGCTTCTTTATCAGCATTAGAATTGCTGCTGTATGTAACAATCTGGATTATATAACCTTTTTTATCTGTATTAATCTCTTGAGACTCTGCTGCTTTTGGAGCAATAATCTTGGCTGCATATTGCGGCTCTTTAATAGTGGCGATTACTTGTTGAGGTACTTCAGGTTTTTCTATAGCCAGCAGTTGTTTTTGCTTTTTATTTACTATCTTTTTGCTATCGGCATTTGTTAAGGACTTACCCTTTTCAATTCCTATTGCAAAAGTACTCAAATTAACCATTAAAAGAGCTATTATAATAACTATTAAAGTATCGCAAGATACTGTAAATGATGATTTATAATGATCCTGAAAGATATTTTTATGTAAAATATTCTGCTTTTGCTTTTTTTTGAGTGTGCAAAAAAGCTCAGGCTGAACCTCCCTGTTCTTGTAAGCCATTAAGATACCTCCTGTATCAATGATTTAACAACCCCGTTTATATTATTATTATAGCAGTGTCAGGACATAATTCAATACTTTTTTCAAGATAATAATCATTTGGTTGTTTTAAAGTTAAAACAGGTAATTTTTTGGTCATTCTTATTTAAAGTGGAATAATTTCGGTTCATCTTAAATAATGTGAATAATTTAACATAACTGTTTATTTGGTTCTTTCGCATTAAAGGTGAATAATATTGTATAAGTGAAGTCGTGACAA
>JAGLQQ010000106.1 GCA_023136735.1 Candidatus Omnitrophota bacterium
TACTCACTCAGGCAAAAAAAGAACTATGTATTCAACAATGTTCCCTTATATGGTTAATGAAAAATGCCAATCGATATTTTGTGTTGATGTTGATATTACGGATATGAAACAACATCAGAAAATGCTTGCGGATTCCCGATCTGATTATGAAGCTATGTTTGGTGGTATTGAAGAGGCAATTTGCGTTGTTGATTCACATGACGGAAAAATCATATTTGCTAACGCTAAGGGCTGTGAATTAACCGGCTATTCTGAAGAAGAATTGATGAAAATGAGTATTGCCGATTTAAGCTCTGGAGATAAGAAAAAAAATATCGAGAGAGTTAAAGCTTTAACAGCAAAAGCATTTTATGAAGGTACTCAGTGTTTTGACATGGAATTTGTCATGAAGACAGGAGAGTGTTTTGATGCTAATGTGTATCTAAAAAAGAGCATGATTACAAGCAGGGAATGTGTTATTGCTACGATAATAGATTTCAGGGCTTGGAAAGAAAAAGTTCAGGAGCTTAGAACTGCTCAAAGGCGTTATAAAGAGTTGAGGTATAATTCTAATTCTTTAATATATCATTTGGATCAAAACGGTATTGTGACAAATGTTAATGAAGCAGTAAAAAAAATATTCGGGTTTGAGATTAATGAAGTAGTCGGAAACCATTTTAAGGCTTTTTTGCATGAAGAAGAACATGCAAAGGGAAAGGATATTTTTAAGCAGGTGATTACCGGAGGGCTGATAAATGGTGTTGAATTGCGTGGCCTTGCGAGAGGTAATTGTGAGATAGTTTTGAAGATAAATATCTGGCCTGAGTTTGATGAGCATGAAAATATAATAGGAATGCATGGTGATGCAATTGACATTACTGTTCAAAAAACAGTTTTAAATAAAATGCGCGAAATGGTCATACAGATCATTTCCATGCTTTCAGAAACAGTATCAGTTGCCGATAGATATACAGAAAAACATTGCGAGCGGCTGCAGGATTTATCACTTAAAGTAGGAATGCATGTAGGTCTTGAGGAAAAGCAGCTTGAGCATTTAAAGTTTGCGGCACTTTTGCATGATGTGGGTAAAGTAGGTGTGCCGATTCATATTCTTATAAAAAAAGGCAAGCTGACCGATGAGGAATGGCAGAAAATAAAAGAGCATCCTAAAAAGGGAGCGGATATTGTCAGGCAGCTTAACGGATTTGAAGATGTAGCTCTGATTATCGAACAACATCAGGAGAGATTTGACGGTAAGGGATACCCGCTTGGTTTGTCGCAGAATAAGATAAAAAAAGAAGCTGCGATCATAAGTGTTGTTGATGCTTTTGACGCGATGACATCAGATCGTCCATATAGAAAAGCAATGAGTATCGCTGAAGCGGTTAAAGAGTTGACGTTAAATGCCGGGACTCAATTTGACCCTGATGTTGTCAAGGCTTTCATCCTCATTATGGACTCAGAATCACAGGAAAATACCGCGTAATATATCTTGCCCAAAAACCAATGATTTTTAACCTGGAAAATTCCAATACCCCTGCCCTGTTTCTTGTAAAAACAGCTAAAATATGGTATGTTCTAGGCATTTTAATATTTTATCTGTAAGAGCACTTCTAACTTATTAAAAACAAAAGAGCTGCAACTCAAAGTATTTTAAAATCCAGACAAAGAATTTTGGATAATGGGCGTGAGTTCATAGATGATTGCCTTTGATTATCCTCCAGTTTCCACCAAAAAGATAGGTAGGAGGATGTTACGCCGAAGGCGAAACGTGAAGATG
>JAGLQQ010000107.1 GCA_023136735.1 Candidatus Omnitrophota bacterium
ATATTCATGGGATAATAAATATTGTAGGGGCAACCCATATATTAACCCGATACTAAATGAAAAGTGGTATAATAACCAAAAAAAATATCCTATAACGGGCGGACACCCTTGTTATAACATAAATAGAATAAACGCTAAAATAATAAAACAGCCCGCCAGTTCGGCATTTTATGGATTTTTCAAAAATCTAATTTTCTCTCCATAGTAGTATTTTTTCCTCATCCATAACTATTTCATATGCCTTGCCGGATTTGCCCGAAATCTTAGTATCAACCTGCAGCCTAAAATTTTCTCCGGATACACCCAGCAAATTTTTGCTTGAAAGTTGAATAAGCACTGCTTGCTGCTGTTGGAATAATCCCGTAAAGCCACTCAACTGTTTCAAAATAGTACTGGAGCCTTCAAAAAACATATCATCCTCCGTTAACACTACGCCATCGTTTCCTGCTCTAAAATCATTTATAATATTTATCAGGCTGGTATCCATGCCTAAAGCAACCAGAACCTCTTCGCCTGCTGTATTTATATTAACTCTTCCTTTACCGTATACCGTAATAAATTCTGCCGCCTGAGTGAATACATCATCTGTAATTCCTTCTACAGCAAACAGCTCCTGCTTTAATTTGAACGGCCGCAACGAAGAACCAGCAATCCTTTCCGCCAGCTCCTCATTAAAACCCGGCACCCGGCTTAAAATAACTTTAGAGGCGATATTAATATTTATTTTACTTTCTTCATCTATCATCTTATAACTAAACGCCCCCCCGCTAAGCTCTCTTTCTTCTTCTGTCTGCAGTTCATATAAACTATCATGAGCAGTATCATCATATATAATTTGATATCTTGCATAAGCATAAGCAGCCTTGGCCAAATAAGTAGAATTTGTTATTTCCCGCAGACGTTTTGCGATTTTTATTTGAGAAGAAACTATATGATACAACGCGATATTAAGGATGGAAAAAAAAACCAACACCCATACTGTTATAATTAATAAACTACCTTTATTATTCATAATAATATCCATTCAGCAATTAACCGCTTATAGGAATAAATACTGTTTTTATAAATTCCCCTGTCTTAGTTTGCACTGTTAACTTAACCGCGGTAAATATGTTTTCATCTTCTTCCCAGGTATCCGTCCAAAGACACTCTTTTAATTCCTGATCAAAATAAAAATAGCTTAAGGAAAAATCCTCCGCCGAGATAACCGATCGCGGTGAATTTTCCCCCTCGTTTTGCTCTTTAATTATATCCGCGAGGCTCATCTGCTGCCGTAAGAGAACCTTACGCGCAGAGTCAAAATTATAGCTGACTTTCAAAATAGACGCGCCGGATAAGGTAGCAAAAGATACTTCCTGTGCAGTGCCCTCAAAACTCACAAAAGAAGTACTCACGCTCTGCCGCAACTCTTTAGCAATTATCTCCAAACTTAAAAGAAGATCACTTTGCCTAAGATCAACGTTTCTGGCTCTATCCCAAATCTTCATTCCGGATAAAAAACTTACAGCTATGCTTACGCCGATAATAGAAAAAATAGTTATAACCATTATCATTTCTACCAAAGTAAAGCCCTTCAACGCCCTACTCTTACTGCAAACCTTTTTTTCATAATTAATCTTAAACATCATCTTATTACTCTTCGACTTGTTGAGAGCAGATATATGTAGATAAAATCATCTTTTTGTCTTTATACCCTTGCTTCCAAGCAACAGTCATAGTCAGCTCATGTATTGTTAGCTCTTCTTGTTCTTGTTCTT
>JAGLQQ010000108.1 GCA_023136735.1 Candidatus Omnitrophota bacterium
TTTAACTGTTCTTCTAAAACACAAGCCTGAGAATCCAAAAGCTGAATTACCTCAATCTGAGCAGCACTTATATCTAAAGCGGAAACCATATTTATAAAAGAACGCAAAATAAAAACTATGCCTATAGATAAAATAGACACAGCTACCATGAGTTCAACTAAGCTAAATCCTTTTTTCATTGGCTAATTAATATGTTGGGCGTGTTGCAACAGCCTCACCTTTAATTCTTTCGTGTTTAGGTTGAAAAAGCAACCGGCAAATTCCAACGTTTACCTTTCTCTAAACTAAATAAGAAAAACTCTAATTAAAAACAGCACAACGTGCTGCAGCAGACAATATGGTAAAATATTCAGGTTAATTAGGCACTGCTAAACTCACTACACCATCTACCCGCAATATACTTGCCTGCTTATTCATCTCAACCACTACTAATCTATCCAGCTTAATAAGAAATTTACTTTTTCTTACTTTATCTAAAAATTCAAGCATTTCTTCAAAGCTTACCTCCAGCCGAAATTCCACACTATATTTTCTGTAATACTCAAATCCCCGGGGTTCATCATTCGGATTCAAATTTACAACTATACCCCCGGCAGCAGTAACAATAGTTTCCACCTCTTTTAACAATTCGGCAACAATTTGATTTTCGTTTGCCGATCTATTTCCCAGATAAAGCTTACAAAATTCATACTCTTCTAAGATCTCGTCCTTTCTGCTTTGAATTCGCAAATTTCTTTTTAATCTCAGCTCTTCCCGCGTCATACGATCATGGCTGCCCTTAAACCTGCTTTGCACACCAGGCAGAAAAAAACGGTCGAAAAACAAAGAGACAAGCACTCCTACTGTTATATAAATTAATAGGATTTCTTTTTTTTTTGGTTTTATTTTCTTTAGCATTTTTTTAAATTTCTAATAAAAACTCCAGTTCAAAATCAGTCGCGCTGCCATCCGTCACCTTCACTTTTCTCGTATAATTTGTCTGGACATTTTTAAAATTGCTCACTTTTTCCAACTGAGTTACCAGGCCAAAGATTTCAGACAATTGTATTGCCTGGCCGCGTAATATAATCTTATTCTCATCATCTATACTAATAAAATTAATCGCTATTGTCTCAGATATACTCCTTTGCAATCGATAAATAACATAGAGCGGAACAGATCGTGTATTAATATAATCTTGCACGACTTTGTTTCTATTTACTTTATGTAATATTCCTTCAGTATCTTTTTCTAAACGTTCTGAAAATTTCATTATTTCATTTAAATACAACTGTTTATTATGCTCCCTACCCAAAAATATTAAAGTCAACAGCAAAAGAAAACAGGCAACAACACTACCTATTATAATCAGCCCTTTTGTCTTTTCTCTCATCGACTTTCTAAGCTGTAATTCCGGAAGCTCAAGCACTAATCTTCTGCTATTATCCGCGAAAATCATGTTTGAAACAGCCGTAAGTGAAGTTTCCTCCGAGATTTCTCTGCCTTTTTTTTTCCATACCTCTTCAGGTATCGGGCTGGGGACAATTGTTACCGGAATAGTCAATTCATCCTCAATTACTTTTTTCAATCCCTCCGCGACCTTTCCTGAGAGAAATATCTTCGTCGTTTTTTTTTCTACTTCTTCGCTATTAAACATCAACAACGTCTGTCTTGCCTCTCCCAAAAACTTTTTCAACCCCAACTCAGTATTAAGTTCTTTTATTTTTATTGCTATATTGTGTGTAAACAAAAGATTTTCCGTATCAAAAATAATAAAATCAGTAAAAGTCGTATCAACATCCAGGATAAGACACAATTCTCCTTGTTTAATTTGGTTCCGATAAAGCTCAAGGACTCTCTGCCATATACCATAAGAGCTCAAAGTAACCCTGTCTACCAAAACCCCGTTCTTTTCCACTACTTTTATCTGTTTTCTGATAAGTTCATTCTGAACTATTGCCAATACTATTCGAGTGTACTCCATTGTATCTTTACCCGAAAGACGATAACTAAAAGTAACTTCCTCCTTTTTATACGGAACAATCCTGCTTACAGATAAGTTAATCATTTTTGTAATTTCTTCCGGCAACTCTGAAGGCAGATGCAAATTTCGGGCTGTAACAAAGTTTCTCGGTAAACACAATTCTACGGTTAGAGGTTTATATTTATTAGCGCTAAAAAAACGGCCGATAGCAGCCTGAATATCATTACTGTTAAGCGTCAAAATCGACACCGTCAGACAATTAACAATTCTTGATTGTCTACCGGTGCGCTTAGCAGCAACAATTTTTAAATATTCTTCTCCTATTTCAATGGAAATTATAACTTTCATTTTTTTAATTTGCGATTTGAGACATCTGAAATGTCGGAATTAAAATAGCTAATACAATAGTTCCCATGATTACTCCTAAAAAAAGAATAAGCACCGGCTCAACCAGAGAACTTACAAGCGCGACATCAGAATCAACCTGATTAGAGTACGAAAGAGTTATTTCCTCGAGTACTTCCGTAAGCCTGCCTGACTCTTCGCCAACAGCAAGCATTTTTGTGAAGAAATTCGGCAAGCTGGTTAAAGCTTCCATGCTTGTTGATAACCTTTGGCCTGAAGCAACCTGCTGACAAACCTCAACCAATTCTCCTTTTAACACATCATCCTCTAATCCCGGCACAACTACCTCCAACGCCTTTAATGCCGGCACTTTGCTCTTTACAAGCAAAAACAGGGAATGAGAGAAATTTGTCAAATCCTGATTTTTAATTATTCTGCTTATAATCGGAACCTTTGTTTTGAAAACTCTGATAATTCTTTTCATCAACAAACTCTCTCGTTTATAATAAAGAAAAACAGCAGACATAACTACACCCATTAGTCCGATTAATCGGCTGCTATTAGAAAGACTGCTGATATTTAAAATGATTTTTGTTATCAGCGGCAACTCCACGTTAGAATTATCGAAAATAGGACGAAGTTGTGGAATAACAAAATTCATGAGGATAAAAATGCTCACTATTCCCACGAATAACAACAAACCCGGATAAGCCAGCGCGAGAAGCACCTTTTGCTTTAAAGCCTCCTGCTTGGTTATAAAATCACTTATCTGTTCTAATGCCGCGTCTAATTCGCCGCTTGTTTCACCGGCCTTGATTACATTAATATAAAAATTAGAAAAAATTTTAGGAAAATACGTAAGCGATTCTGAAAAAACCTTGCCTTCTTTGGTGAAATTATATATCTCTAAAATTATTCCTTGAAAAGCAGGATCTTCTGTCTGTTCATGAATGATCTTCAAAGCATGAAGCAATTCAACCTTAGCCCGGACAAGCGTTGTTAATTTTTGGGTAAAAACAACAATTTGGCGCGAGGTAATTCTTTTGCTTAAAAAAAATTTCTTTTTCCCAACCAAAGCAGTTTTTTGATTAGATATCCGGGGGCCAACCGCTTCAATAGAAACAGGGAATAATCCTTTTTCCGTCAATTTGCTTAATGCTTCCTGCTGGTTTTCAGCGATAATTGTCCCGTTCTCTACTTCGCCTAACCCCTTTTTTGCCTTATAACTAAATTCCATTTCGACCCATTATCTTTTATAATTACCTTAAATTTCAAACATCAGTTTTCTATTCGCGTTTCTAGTCTTTCAATTCTACAACCTGCATTAATTCTTCAGGGGTAGTCAGCCCCATTTTTACTTTTTCCAATCCTATATCTTTCAAGCTCTTAAATCCTAATTCCCTTGCCTTCTGCTTTATACAAGCAGCGGAGGCCTTTGCTAAAACAAGCTCCTGTATCTCCGGCGTCATAGGATATATCTCATAAATCACCGTTCTGCCGCGATATCCGAGATTATTGCATTCAGGACAGCCCCTTCCATAATAGACATCCATTGATTTAAAAACATCCGCGAGATTATCCTTATCGTTCCTTTTTTCCTTACACGCCGGGCAAATCATCCTTACTAATCTTTGAGCGATAAACGCGTTAACAGAAGAAGTAACCAGATACGGCTGTATCCCAACATCCATAAGTCTTGCCGCGCCGCTCGCCGCGTCATTTGTGTGCAAAGTAGAAAAAATAAGATGGCCGGTAAGAGCCGTACGTATAGCAAGCTCCGCTGTTTCTAAATCACGAACCTCCCCCACCATCATTATATCCGGATCATGCCGAAGGATACTCCTTAACGCCTGAGAAAATGTAAATCCGATCCTTGGATTAATCTGAATCTGCATAACCCCGTTAAGTTCATATTCGACGGGGTCTTCAATCGTAATAATCTTCACCTTATCCTTATTTATTATATTCAAACAAGAATATAAAGTAGTTGTCTTTCCACTGCCTGTCGGCCCGGTAAGAAAAATAATCCCATGAGGTTTTTTCATAATAATTTCAAGCTCTTTTAAATCATGAGGGAAAAACCCCAGCGTTTCCAAATTCAGTAAAAACCGCACAGGTAATACCCTGATCACCACCCCCTCCCCGGCTATTGAAGGAATAATCGAGATTCTCAAATCCACCTGATTATTCTGGATTTTAACAATAAACCTACCGTCTTGGGGCAGGCGTTTTTCAACAACATTCAGATTGGAAAGAATTTTTATTCTCGACACTATTGCCTGATGCAGATGCCTGATCTGTTCTGAAACATTCATATCATAAAGCATACCGTCGATACGATACCTTACTCTTACCTTTTCCCGGTAAGGTTCAATATGAATATCCGTAGCCCGCGCGGAAATTGCTTCTGAGAGTATTTGATTAACCAATGTAATTACCGAAGAAGCCTCAGCGGTTTTCCCAACATCCTCAATTTCTTCAACCTGAGTTTTTTTCTCTGCCGGACTCTTGGCTAAAATATCTTCGACTGTTTTCGCGCCAAGCCCATAATACTTACGCATAGCCGCGAGTATTTCTTCCTCGGTTGCCAGTATCCTTTCAATATCATAGCCTAAATGCAGCCTTAAATCCTCAATGAACCAAATCGCCATCGGCTCAGAAACAGCGATAGTTATCTTTGTACCCTGTTTAATAAGCGGCATTATCTTATAATGACTGACAAATTTTACCGGCACAGCATCAATCACATCCTGAGAGATATTCATATCTTTCAAGCTCCGATAAAAAGGTATCCCCAACTGTTCTCCCAACACCTCCAAAAGCTGCTCCTGAGTAACCAATTCAAGGCTCAAAAGAACCTTTCCGATAACCTGTCCAGTTTTTTTAGATTCTTTAAGCGCCTCATCAAATTGTTCACTGCTTAACAATCCTTTTTGAATTAATATTTCCCCAATTTTTGCCATCTTAATATCCCGGTTAATTAGTTAACACTACCTGTTTATTTCTTCGATTGAACCAATCATATAGAATTTTTCTTCCTCGACCTCATCCATTCTACCGGAAAGAATATTCCGGCACCCGGCCAAAGTATCCTCCAGCGTAACATAACTGCCTTTTTTGCCGGTATAAAGTTCTACTGTAAAAAACGGCTGGGTTAAAAAATTCTGTAATTTTGCCGCTCGTTCAAATATAACCCGCTCATCTCTAGACAATTCCGCTTTTCCAATAATCGCTACAATCCGCTGCAATTCATCATAACGCTGAAAATATTTCAACACCTGCTGGGCAATCGAATAATGCGTGTCTCCGATAATCTCCGAGGAAATAAACCCGGACGAAGACTCCAAAGGATTTATTGCCGGATACAATCCTCTTTGAACATGATCCCTGGACAATACCATTATCGAATCCAAATGGCTGAATATCGTAACTACCGCGGGGTCAGTCAAATCATCTGCCGGCACATATACCGCTTCGATTGCCGTTACACTGCCTGCTTCTGCTCTGGATGAAATACGTTCATGCAATCCGCTTATCTCACTGGTTAGAGTCGGCTGATATCCGGTTTCAGAAGGTATTTGCCCTAAAAGCGCCGAGACCTCACTTCCAGCCTGGGCAAAACGAAAAACATTATCCATGAAAAAAATAACGTCTTTGCCATTATTTCTTAAACACTCGGCAATAGTGATTGAAGTATGCGCGCTCTCAAACCTTGCTCCCGGAGATTCATTCATCTGACCGAATACAAGTATCGAATTTTTAAGTAAGTCAGTTCTCAAAAATTCATAATAGAGTTCATTACCTTCCCTTATTCTTTCCCCTACACCGCTAAAAACACACGCCCCTTTTTGTTTACGAACCACATTATGAATAACTTCCAGGATTAAAATAGTTTTTCCTAAAGCAGCCCCTCCGATTATTCCGGTTTTAGAACCTTTAACTAAAGGAAAAAGCAGGTCGATCAATTTTATGCCTGTTTCCATAATTTCATATTTCAAGCGCGCGTCGTCTTTTACATTTACTTTATTGCTTAACACCGGCCTATGAACAGGAAAATATTTATCCGCTTGGATAGGCCCTTTTCCATCAATAGGCTCTCCAAGTACATTTAACACCCGTCCAAACAATTTTTCCGCGTCCGGAACACTAAGCACTTCTCCTTTTTCAACTACCAAAGTATTTCTTTGAAGCCCCTGAGTAGAAGTAAGCGCGATACAACGGCAGATACTATTTTCCTGATGTCCAACAACCTCTAAAATTATCTTTTCAGAATTAAAATTTTTGGTAATAAGAAGTTCATGAATCCCGCGCAGGAATTTATCATCCGAAAACTGCACATCCACAATCGGGCCATACACCCCAACCACTCTTCCGCTACTATCCATAATCTACTTTCTTATCAACGTTCTTGCCGCCAAAACTTCTCTTATTCTCTTATCCGCGATAAAATGCAAATTCTTATAATATTCTAAAAACAGCTTCCGGTTAATACAAACTAACTCCTGGGAACTTTTTTCCAAATGCATAAGCCTTGCCGAAAATTCAGAAAGCTTACTAGAATAAAAAATGTTATAAATCGTATAATTCAGATTCAAGTTCATTAAACCCTCAATAATCGCTTCAGAAGAAGGTTCAATAATTATCTCTTCTTTTCTTCCTGCGTCTTCCGGGGAGAACGGCAACTCCAGCACAGGCACAGGAAGAAGCATATGAACTTTTATCTGCTGTACGCTTATAGACACAAATTCCGCGTAGACTATAAGCACCCGATTAAATTGCCCTTTTAAATATTTTTCACTAAGATACCTTTTTAAATTATCCGCCTCAGAAGACTCAACTTTTTCTCCTATTCCCGAAAAAAACAAATACGGCTCTTGGAGTCCGTCCAGATAATTCGCGCCCCTTTCCCCAAGGACAATAAGCGTATCATTTCCTGAGTTCTTCTCTTTTAAAGCGGTATTCATAAGCAACGAGTTTAACTCGCCCAAGAAACCTTCATCCGAAGTAATCACTACAATACAACACGGTTCTTCCCGGTCTCTTTGAAAAAAAGGGTGATTCACAGCCTTGCCCTTTTTCAGAATTGAAAATGAATCATGTAATTGCGAAAGGAATCTACCTTCCCTTTTTCTTTCATCCTGCAACCGTCTTAACTGGACCGCTGTTGTGATTTTCAAAATATCAATCATTTCTTCCAGGGTTTTATTAAAACTTAAATCATTTTTTAAACGTGCAATCGAGCGCATTTTAAAAACCCAATCTATTATGATTATTAATATTTTGTTTATACCATTTTTCTAGCGCGAAAATATTCCACAATCGCTTTATCCAATGCTTTTTTAAGCTCATCGGACAAACTTTCTTCCTGTTCTATTTTTCGCACAATTTCGGGATGATGTTCTGTAAAAAAAGAAAACACGTCCTGTTTAAATTCAATTAGTACATCCCTAGGAATGACCTCCAAAATCTTTTTTGTAAATATATAAAACAAGATTACTTCTTCCGCTAAAGAAAGCGGCCTGAAATTTTCCTGAATAAAAAGCTCTTCCAGGATCTCTCCTTTTCTAATTATTTCCTGGGTTTGAGAAGAAAACCGTGTTCTAAGTCTGCGTAATCTCAGCATCTCCCTGTAACGCAAATACTCCAGTCTTAACCCCTTGCTCAATCCGCGCAAAATATGCGGCTGAACCCTGGGCCCGATACGGGAAACCGAAAGCCCCATGTCAATTGCCGGCTTAAACCCTTCATGAAATAAATTCGAGCTCAAATATATCTGTCCATCAGTCATAGAAATAATATTAGACTGTATATATCCTGTTATATCTCCCTGTAAAGTCTCAACTATGGGCAAAAAGGTCATTGTCCCTCCGCCAATCTGCTCTTTTAATCTTCCCGCTCTTTCCATCAACTGAGAATGAATAAAAAATATGTCGCCGGGATAAGCCTCTCTTCCCGGTGAACGTTCAAGCAGAAGTGAAATCTGCCGGTATACCCAGGCATGTTTTGTCAAATCATCAAAAACAACCAAGACATCTTTGCCCTTGTGCATAAAATATTCACCTAAACTCGCCGCCGTATACGGACACACAAACTGCTCCGCGGCAGAACTAGAAGCAAAAGCACACACAGCAATAGTATAAGACATTGCTTCTTTTTCAACCAGCTTATGAATTATTTTCTCGAAATTAGAATATGCCCCCCCGACAAAACAATAAATACAAATAACATCCTTATCTTTTTGATTAAGAATAACATCCAGGGCAATACTCGTTCT
>JAGLQQ010000109.1 GCA_023136735.1 Candidatus Omnitrophota bacterium
TCACTAATCGGTTCTCTTTCCATCACCCCCGGAGCCTGGCGAAAAACAGGATATTCTAAAGCAGCGTCAATTTCCGGCTTATTATCAATCGGACAAGCTAAACAATCAACAATCCTGCCGATAAAATTTTCCCCCACCGGCACAGACAAAAACTTGCTTTTACTGGTTAAAAAATCCCCTATTTTTATATGCTGATAATCACCAAGAACAATTATTGATACCTCTTCCGGGCTAAACTCAAAAACCATCCCCTTGACTCCGTTCTCAAATTCAACCAATTGTCCATAAATACAAGAAGGAAGGCCATCTGCTTTTACAATGCCCTGGGTCAGTTCTATTACTCTTCCGGTCTCTTTTAACTCTACTATGGGGATCTGAATATTATCAATCATAACCTACAATACCATGTTATTTTCAAATATACATTACAAACGCAAAATATCGCGCCCTTACACGTTGTTTTCGTGGAATGTTTTTATCTTTATGCTTTTTGCTTTAGCTTTTTCGTCCTTCGTCCTAGCGAGCGAGGCAAGTGGTCGTCCATCGTCCCTCGGTTTCCCGTGCTTCCGTGGTATACTTTTATCTTTTAAATTTTACCGCAAAAACACGCTAACACGCGACTCAAAACCTTGGCCTTAACATCTTCCCCCTTAGGCCTGCTTACCTTTTAAATAAGCAATTGCCTTTTTGAATTTATTCTCAAGACTGCCGTCGACAACAAACCCGCCGATCTTTATAATCAACCCGCCGATTATCCGAGGATTAATCTCCTCCTGCAATTCCACCTCCAAACCCAATTTTGAAGACATAAGCTCTTTGACCTTTACTTTTTCTTCATCACTTAACTCGTAGCTGGAAATAACGTTTATCTTTTGTTCTTTAACAAAAAATTTTTCATTTTCTATTTTTCTTATTTCTTCGATAACCTCCGATAACAATTCATGATGCAGGCTTCTCATAATTTGAGCCGTAAGTGTATACTCAATAACCTCTTGGGAAAGCTTTAGAGCCTCTGCCTCATTTTTTTCAATAAGTTCTTTTTTTGTTTTTTCTAAAGCATCCTTGCCATCTTCAATAATCCGCTGAGCCTCCTGCTGTGCCTGAATATTCATATTTTGACTCAGACTTTCTCCTGACTTTTTTGCCTCGGCAATTAACCTCTTAGCCTCTATTTTTCCTTTTTCTACTTCAGACTCTCTTTCCTTTTTCGCTCTTACCAATTCATCCTTAAGCTGTGATTCCTTTATCAAATTCTCCTCGTGCAAATCTTTCAATCTTTTTAACGCGGAATTAAGATGCCGGTAAAACAGCATGCGTAAAGCAAAAATAATCAATACAAAAGTTACAAGCTGAAGAATAAAGAGTTTTACAATCATTTAATCATCCTCTAAAATTTACCACTAAAAAAACTTACCACCAAAATTTTTTACCACGGAATCATTGAAAAAAGCAAATCTTTAGCTTAACGTTTTTAACTCTCAACCCTTCCGTGTCCTCCGTGGTACAATTTCATCTTTTAGCGGTTAATCGCTATCCGCTTTTTTTGCTTGTCTTGTCCTAAAATAGTTTA
>JAGLQQ010000011.1 GCA_023136735.1 Candidatus Omnitrophota bacterium
CTGGTTGATAAGCAAAGGAAAAGTGTATTCTCTCTAGGGATGGGTGATGGGATTGGTGATGGGTGATGTAGTTTGCTTCTTGACGTACAAATAGAAAAATGCTATGATTTTAGCATTGTTGAAGAAAAAAGGAGGAAATAGAGTGGAACTGAGAATTAGCGGAAGACATTTTGAAATAACAGATGCTTTAAAAGAGCACGTAAAAAAGAAAACGCAGAGTTTTGAGAAATACCTGCATAATATTATTGACGTGCATGCTATTTTAAGTGTGGAAAAATATAGGAACACCGCGGAAATATCTGTTTTAGGAAAAAAGCTGAAAATTACTGAAAAAAATGTTGATACAAATATGTATGCTTCAGTTGATAAAGTCTGCGCACGAATTGAAAAAACGCTTCGTAGGCACAAAGATAAGATTAAAGACCATCGCGTTAAAAATAATATCAAATCTTCAGACTTTGTTGAAGATGTGGATATTGAAGAAGGGGATGAATTATGAAAATTATGGATTTTCTCAATGAGAAAGCGATTTGCGCGAATTTAAAGGCAACGACTAAAGATGAAGTTATCGAGGAATTGATTGAACTTTTAGTAAAAGCTAATGTTATAAAAGATAAGAAAAAAATGATAAAAATATTGCTGGATCGTGAAGCATTAGGATCTACCGGAATAGGGCAAGGAGTTGCAATCCCTCATGGTAAATCTGAAAGTGTTAAACATCTGGTCGCTGCTTTTGGAATCTCTGAAAAGGGAGTTGATTTTGATTCTTTGGATGGAGAAAAGGTATATATTTTCTTCCTATTAGTCGCGCCTGAGGATTCAGCAGGACCTCACCTGAAGGCCCTTGCCAGGATTTCTCGACTTTTAAAGGATAGGTATTTTAGAGATACTTTAAAGCTTGCTAAGGAAGAAAAAACTTTATTAAAAATAATGCAGCAGGAAGACTCTAAAAAGTAGGTCTATAATGCGAATTCTTAAGTGGTTATATCCCGGAATGAGGGTGAAACGCTGGATATTCTTAAGTACTTTAGGGATTATTCTGGTAGTTTTAGGTACAATTGACAGCGTAAATGAATTTAAGAATCAAAGTATTCCGCTTATTGGAATTCTTTTAGTGATTTGCGGTATAATCTTAATATTTACCGGCATTAAAAGAATGGTAAAGTCATTTGTTGCTATTTTTATGCCTGTTCATAAAGAAAAAGAGCTGGTTGATCTTGTATATAAAAAGAGGCAGCTAAGCCGAGGCCCAAAGATTGTTGTCATCGGAGGCGGAACAGGGTTGTCTGTTCTTTTACATGGGTTGAAAGATTATACCTCTAATTTAACAGCCATTGTTACTGTTTCAGATGATGGCGGCAGTAGCGGGCGGTTGAGACAACAGTTTAATATTTTGCCGCCTGGTGATATCCGAAACTGTCTTGTTGCACTTGCTGATGCTGAGCCATTAATGCGTGATTTATTCCAGTTTCGATTTCAAGAGGGTACTGAATTGGCTGGTCATAATTTTGGTAACCTTTTTATTACGGTTATGACTCAGGTTTGTGGTGACTTTGACAAGGCGATAAAGGAGTCTAGTAAGGTACTTGCGATTAGAGGACAAGTGATACCATCGACATTAAAGCGGATTACCTTAATAGCTGAACATGTTGATGGAGCAAAGACGTACGGAGAAACTAAGATATCAAAAAGCACTAGCCCAATTCAAAGAGTGCATCTGATGCCGGAGAATTGCCTGCCTACAGATGATGCTCTGGATGCTATATCTGATGCAGAGGCAATAATTCTGGGTCCTGGAAGTCTTTACACAAGTGTTTTGCCGAATTTGTTAGTTAAGAATATCCCTGATGCTATAGCTGCTTCCAGTGCTATAAAAGTCTATATTTGCAACGTTATGACACAATCCGGGGAAACAGACAGTTTTACAGCTTATGACCATGTCAAGGCTATTGAAGACCATACCGGAAAAAATTTTATAGATTATTGCATTGTTAATAAGGGAGTTGTTCCTAACAGATTTGTTGAAAAATATAAAAAGGAGAATGCAGTACCTGTTAAACCGGATATCGAGAGAATTAGAAACGCGGGAATTAAAGTTCTCGCGGATAATGTTATTAACACGCGGGATTATGTTCGCCATGACGCTGAAAAAATTGCCAAAAATATAATAAATCTAATATTAGAGCTGAAAGACAAGGGTTCTGTTTTTGTATAAAAAAAGAGAGAGAACGAATTATTAATAATGACTAATCCCATACAAAAAATAGAGAAAAAAGTAAGAATTTTAAATGAAACGGGGCTGCATGCTAGGCCCGCGGCTATTTTTGTACAGGTGGCGAATAAATTTAATTCTGAGATTTCAGTGAAAAAGGGAAAACAAACAGTAAATGGAAAATCAATAATGGGTATTTTGATGCTTGCCGCGGGGCTTGGTCAGCAAGTTACGATTTGTGCTGAAGGCGTGGACGCGCAACTCGCTGTTGAGGAACTGGAGAAACTTTTATTAAACAATGAACAGTAAAAAATCCACAAAAAACTCAAAAAAATTAATCAAAGGAATAGCTGCTTCACCCGGTATTGCTATCGGCAGAGTTTTTATCTGGGATAGTGAGGAATATACGATAAGCAAGCATAGTATTAGTGAAAACAAGCTTATGCTCGAAATAAGCCGATTTGAGTATTCCCTAATAAAGACCCGTTCAGAGATACTAGAAATTCAAAACCAAATCTCTAAGGAAATGGGTGTTGAGCATGCTGAAATATTCAACGCGCATCTGCTTGTTCTTGAAGACCGGATGCTGATTGAGGAAGTTATTAATAAGATTAGAAAAGAAAAAGTCAATGTTGAACATGCTTTTGTTGTTGTAATAAAGAAATACGCGGAAATCTTTTCTAAAATGGATGATGAATATTTAAGAGAGCGGCTTGCTGATATTCAGGATGTAGGAAAAAGAATAATTCGTAATTTGTTAGGCAAGCAAAAGCAGGGATTAGCTGAACTTAAAGAGAAGGTTGTTGTCGTTGGTACTAATCTTTCTCCATCAGATACAGCATTGATGCATAAAGAAAAAGTTGTTGGCTTTGCAACTGACATGGGGGGTAGAACCTCCCATACAGCTATCCTAGCCAGGTCCGGTGAAATACCAGCTGTTGTCGGCCTTAAAACCATTACTCCTTTTGTGAAAAACGGCGATATTATCATTATTGATGGAAATAGCGGGAATGTTATTATCAATCCGCAAAAAGCTGTCATTAAAAAATATCAGAAAGAAAAGAAGAAATTTCAGGATTTTGAAAAAGGTCTTTCTCGCTTTAAAAGCCTGCCCGCGATCACTAAAGACGGACGCAGTATAGTAATCGGAGCAAATATAGAGTTTCCGGAAGAACTGCCTTCTGTCATTGCTCATGGTGCCCAGGGAATAGGGCTTTACCGTACTGAATTCATGTATCTTAACCGTACAGACGTGCCGACTGAAGAAGAGCATTTTCAAGCTTATAAAAAAGTAGCTCAAACACTAAAAAAGAATCCTGCTGTTATTAGAACTCTGGATATCGGCGGTGATAAATTTGTCTCTCATCTTGAGATACCAAGAGAAATGAATCCGCTTATGGGAAGACGGGCTATACGTTTTTGCCTGGCTAGACCGGATATTTTTAAAACACAACTTAGGGGAATTCTAAGAGCAAGTGTTTACGGAAATCTAAAGATTATGTACCCCATGATTTCCGGGCTTGTCGAACTGCGTCAGGCAAATGAGATACTAAGAGAGGTTATGCATGAATTTAAGCGAAAGCGGATTGCCTTTGATAAAGATATTGAAGTAGGCATAATGATTGAAGTACCATCTGCTGCTTTGATTGCCGATATCCTGGCAAAAGAAGTGTCATTTTTTAGTATAGGAACTAATGACCTTATACAGTATGCTTTAGCAGTAGACAGGATAAACGAGAAAATCGCGTATTTGTATGAGCCGGCGCATCCCGCAGTACTCAGGCTAATAAAATCAGTTATAGATGCTGGGCATAACGCGGGAATTTGGGTAGGTATGTGCGGAGAAATGGCTGCTGAGCCGGTTTTTACTCTGCTTTTGCTGGGATTGGGCCTTGATGAATTTAGCGCCAGTGCAGTCTCTGTTCCTGAAATTAAAAAAATCATCCGTTCGGTTAATTTTGAACAGGCACAGGCGATAGCTTCTAAAATATTACTGTTTGAATCCTCAGAAGAAATACAAAAATACGCAACCGCGAAATTAAGCGAGTTGATTACGAACAGCAAAAAATAAAAATTTATAAAATTATATGAAAACACTAATATTAGCAGCAGGATACGCGACAAGACTCTATCCATTGACAAAACATTGGCCTAAACCGTTATTAGTTATAAAAGAGAAACCGATAATAAATCATATTATTGAAAGGATTGATGGTTTACAAGATAATAATGAGATTATTGTAATTACTAATGAAAAGTTTTTTCATCAGTTTTCGGATTGGGCGCGAAACACTCAAACAAAAGCAAAATTGACTGTAATAAGTGATAAAACTATTTCGGCTGATGACCGGCTTGGTGCAATCGGAGACATTAATTTTGCCATGAAAGAGAGCAAAATTGATGACGATTTGCTTGTAATAGGGGGAGATAATCTTTTCAATTTTGATCTTTTGAGTTTTTCCAATAAAATACGAAAAGAGAACATAGCTGCCGCTGTCGGACTTTATGATATAAAAGATCCGGCAATGGTCAATAATTACGGTGTTGTTACCGTAGATAATAATAACAAGATTATTGACTTTAAAGAGAAGCCTAAGAAAAGCGCGTCTACGCTTATTTCAATGTGTATTTATTATTTTTCGAGAAATAATCTTGAATCGATAAAGAAATATATAAATAGTAAAGATTGTCATGATACATCAGGCGATTATATAAAGTGGTTATCTGAAGAACTTGATGTTTATGGGTATACTTTTGATGGAACATGGTATGACATTGGAGATATAATTACTTTTTATCATGCTAGTGTCACGTTTAACGGTTAGAAAGGAGTAAGGTAAATGGAGAAGAATTATTTAATGACATCAGAATCTGTCGCTTGCGGACATCCTGACAAGTTATGTGATCAGGTTTCTGATGCTGTACTGGATGAGCTTCTGCGCCAGGATAAATACAGCAGGGTTGCATGTGAAACATATGTAACTATGGGCATGATAATTATAGGCGGAGAAATTACGACAAAGGGCTTTGTTAACATTCATGCTTTAGTTCGAAAAGTCGTCAAGGAGATTGGCTACAATCATCCGAATTTTGGATTTGATTATAATACCTGCGCGATTTTGAACGCGATTAATACGCAATCTCCGGATATTGCTATGGGTGTAGATACTGGCGGTGCTGGAGATCAGGGTATGATGACTGGCTTTGCTACTAATGAAACTCCAGAACTTATGCCATTGCCGCTTATGCTCTCTCAAAAACTTGTGCGTAGAATGAAGGAAGTTAGAGAAAAAAAGATCCTTAAATACTTGGCGCCTGATGGTAAAGCACAGGTAACAGTTGCCTATGTTAATGGAAAACCAAAGAAAGTCACTGCTGTAGTACTTGCTTGTCAGCATACTGATGCAATACTTAATAAAGCAAAAACACATATCACCGATAAATCCCGTAAAGAGATGATTGAAAAAATAGCTAAGCCCATTTTAGGTAAATGGGTTGATAAAGATACAGAATACTTTGTAAACCAGACGGGTAAGTTTATTGTTGGCGGACCTCAGTCTGATACAGGTATGACTGGAAGAAAAATTGTTGTTGATACATACGGCGGTTTTGCTCCGGTTGGCGGAGGAGCTTTCTCCGGTAAAGACCCAACCAAAGTTGACCGCTCTGCTGCTTATATGGGCAGATATATTGCCAAAAACATCGTTGCCGCTGAACTTGCTGATGTTTGTCATCTTCAGGTGGCTTATTGTATTGGTAAAAAGGAGCCTGTATCTGTAGTTATAGATACAAGAGGAACTGGGAAAATATCAGATGAAAAGATATCAAAACTGGTACGCGAATATTTTCCGTTATATCCTCAGGCGATCATTAAAAAACTGGATTTGCTTAAGCCAGTTTATCAGAAAACTGCTTGTCACGGGCATTTCGGCAGAAATGAATTTACTTGGGAAAAAACTGATATGGCAGCAACATTGAAGAAAGCAGCAAAGCAATTATGAACAAGGAGGATGTAATGCCAACGCTGGGTAATGATTTTAAAGTGAGTGATTTAAGTCTTGCGGATTTCGGCAGAAAAGAAATTGAAATTGCTGAGCATGAAATGCCTGGACTTATGTCTGTTAGAAGAAAATATGCCGCCTCTTTGCCTCTTAAAGGTGTGCGAATTATGGGGTCATTACATATGACTATCCAGACTGCGATATTGATTGAAACACTTGTGGATCTCGGAGCTGATGTACGCTGGGCAAGCTGTAATATATTTTCTACTCAGGACCATGCCGCAGCTGCAATTGCAAAATCCGGAGTTCCTGTATTTGCCTGGAAAGGTGAGACTCTTGAGGATTTCTGGTGGTGTACTGAGCAGGCATTGACATTTCCTGAAGATAAGGGACCGCAATTGATTGTTGATGATGGCGGCGATGCTACGCTTATGATGCAGCTAGGGTTTAGAGCGGAAAAAGACCCGTCTATTCTCAATAAACAAGCCGGTGGAGAAGATGAGGCCTTGCTGCTTACTTTGCTGAAAACACGTCAAAAGGATAAACCTAAAAAATGGACAGCTATGGTAAAAGAATGGAAAGGCGTTTCTGAAGAAACAACAACTGGGGTACATCGACTTTACCAAATGATGGAAAAAGGAGAATTGCTGGTTCCGGCTATAAATGTTAACGATTCGGTAACAAAGTCAAAATTTGATAATTTTTACGGTTGCCGTGAATCACTTAATGACGGAATAAAGAGAGCAACAGATGTTATGATTGCCGGAAAAGTAGCTGTTGTTTGCGGCTTTGGTGATGTAGGCAAAGGCTCAGCAGCTTCTTTACGCGGATTAGGAGCAAGGGTTATTATCACAGAAATCGATCCTATTTGTGCCTTACAGGCAGCTATGGAAGGATATGAAGTAAAGCCTATTGAAGATACATTGGGAATTGGAGACATCTATGTGACAGCTACAGGTAACCGAGATATAATACGCGTTGAGCATATCGAACGGATGAAAAACCAGGCGATAATCTGTAATATCGGGCATTTTGACAACGAAATACAGGTAGCAGGCCTGGAAGGCTACAAAGGAATTAAAAAGGTCAATATAAAGCCACAGGTTGATAAATTCATATTTCCAGATGGAAAAGAAGTCTATCTTCTGGCTGAGGGCAGGTTAGTTAATCTTGGTTGCGCAACGGGTCATCCTTCATTTGTTATGTCCAATTCCTTTACAAATCAAGTTTTGGCTCAGATGGATCTTTGGAAAAATAAGGATAAATACGAGGCAAAAGTCTACTGCCTGTCTAAGGATCTTGATGAAGAAGTTGCTAGATTGCATCTTGATCGAATTGGCGTTAAACTAACCAAATTGACTAAGGAGCAATCAGAGTACCTTGGAATACCAATTGAAGGTCCGTATAAGCCGGATCATTATCGGTATTAAGCAGCGAATAGCGGTTAGCGAATAGCGATTAGCGGTTAGTAAAAATCTGTACTATTTGGGAGATGTGTTGACACTCGGTAAGGTTTAACGGTAACGAAGCCCGTATCGGTTACGGTTAAAAATAATGAATTTTAAACCGATAGACGTTGCCCTAAGACGAAACAGGCATTGTAACCTTAATCATAACTTTTTAAAGCTGCAACTGTTAACCTGATTCTTGAATTATACAAAAAATCGATTGATAAGGCACGAAAGGCTAAGAACAAAAACTATAAAATAAACAATATTTAGGGAGGAAAAGAGAAATGGTTTCATATAAGGAACTAGGATTGGTAAACACAAAGGAGATGTTTAAGAAGGCAATGGAGGGCAAATATGCCGTTCCTGCCTATAATTTTAATAATATGGAGCAGATTCAGGCGATAGTAATTGCCTGCGTTGAAACGCAATCACCGGTAATTCTACAGGTTTCAAGCGGGGCACGTAAATACGCGAACCAAACTCTGCTTAAGTATCTAGGACAGGGTGCTGTAGCTATGATGCAGGATCTGGCCAAAGAAAAGAGCCTGAAGAATATTCCGATAGCATTGCATCTTGATCACGGCGACACTTTTGAGCTTGCTAAGTCTTGTATTGATTCCGGATTTTCTTCTGTAATGATTGATGGTTCACATCACTCATTTGAAAAGAATATTTCTCTGACAAAACAGGTGGTTGAATATGCTCATGAAAGAGATGTAACTGTGGAGGGCGAATTAGGAGTTCTTGCCGGCATTGAAGATGCTGTTGTTGCTGAGGAATCAACCTATACTCATCCTGAAGAGGTTATAGAATTTGTCGACAAAACCGGGGTAGATTCTCTGGCAATTTCTATAGGAACTTCGCATGGAGCAAATAAATTTAAACCGGAACAATGCACAAAAAATGACCAGGGTGTTTATATTCCTCCAGAGTTAAAATTTGATATTTTGGAAGAGATAGAGAAAAAGATACCCGGATTTTCAATTGTTCTGCACGGATCTTCCTCTGTACCTGTTGAAGCAGTAAAGATAATTAATGCAAACGGCGGTACTTTAAAGGATACTGTAGGGATTCCTGAGGAGCAATTAAGAAAAGCAGCTAAATCAGCTGTCTGTAAAGTAAATATTGACTCTGATGGAAGACTCTGGATGACGGCAGCGATAAGAAAACATCTGGCTGATAAGCCTGGTGATTTTGACCCACGCCAATATTTAGGGCCTGCCAGGATTGCATTAATTGAAATGTACAAGCATAAGAATGAGAATGTTCTTGGTTCAAACAATAGAGTTTAAATATTACTTAGAATAGTTTTAAATAAAATAACTCCGCCGCATATTTCGCAACGGAGTTATTTTTTTATTCTTATTTGGGTTAGTATATTATTATCGGGCCGACAGCCATCGGCCCCTACAGGATTTTTATTATTTATAATTTCCCCCAAATATATTTTTTCTATTGTTTGAACATATGGTTACGTAATACCATCCATCTTCGGAATAATCGTAATTTTTCAATCTGTTTAATTTTCTGGATTGTAATTTTGTCATTTTATTTTCCTCTAACGCTTGAGCTCAGCTACTGGG
>JAGLQQ010000110.1 GCA_023136735.1 Candidatus Omnitrophota bacterium
AATTTTTCTTTTGATTCACCTTTGAATAAACTCAAGGCGCGCGCAGCGGCTTGAGCATATACTTTCTTCCTTTTTACTTTTTACTTTTTACTTTTTACTTGTGACTGCGTTCTTCTGCGTCCATCTGCGGTTAATTTATTTTTCTGTCAACCTATTTAAGGATACCACACTTTTCCTATGAGCCATCAGCCAAGAGCTATGAGCTATTTTACCTGAATTCCAGCCACCCCTTCCGTGCTTCCATGGTATACTTAACGCTTTTAGCAACCTTCTTTTTCGACTTTTCACTTAAATAAATTATAAACGATCAAAAGAGCGAGAACCGCGATTGTCTCAGCAAAAACAAAAGCCGTAATCATTGAAAGCATGATCCTCGGTGTTGCCGCCGGATTTCTGGCTATGCCCTTAATCGCCGCGTACCCGACAACAGCAATCACCATTGCCGGGCCAAACGTGCTTAATAACATTAGTAACGCTATTGTAAATGTCTGCATTGTAATTATCTAAATTAATTATTCGTTTATTACAGGATAAAAGTACGCCAATTTGGGTTCTTTCTTGTTTAAGGTGGCGGAAAGAACCTGATCTCACAGATTAAAACATGATTACACAGATTTGTTCTCCGTTGGACCTAGACGATCGCTGTAATCTGTTTTTCATCGGTGTAATCACAGGCAATTCTTTTTTATATCTAACTACCGCGCACTTATTGTCTTACAGGAATTCTTCCACCCTAAATAAAAATGGCCCACAATTTGTACGCGCGGCAAGCTGCACTGTGAACTATTCAGGTTAAACTCGTATCATTTTTCCACCATTATCACCAATTCATTCGACTGCATATGCGCCACCCCGTCCCTTATAGCTATGGTGAAAGAATCGTCAATAATTATCCTCCCCTTACACAAGCGATAAAAAAACGGCTGATGAAAATCAAGCACGCAAATTTCTCCCTCTCTACCAGGAAGAACAACTTTAATTGCTTTTTCATCATAAAGCACATCTCTTGTTTCCAAAACAGAAACACGCATATTTTTATCTGCCTAACCTGAGCATTTCATCTTTATGGCACTGTAGCAAAACATAACACATACTACAATCACGCTTTGACTACCTTATTCTTTCCTGTAGTCTTAGCCTTATACATAGCGTCATCTGCCTTTTTAATCAAGTCCTTTTCTGTCTTCGCGTCTTCAGGGAAAGAGGATACCCCCATACTTATCGTTACCTGCAAATACAGTTCAACCATTGTCCGAATTCTTTCAGCAACCATCACCGACTCTTGTTTAGATATTCCATTTAATAAAATACAAAATTCCTCTCCCCCGTATCTAAACACAGTATCTCCTTCACGTAAACGCAAGGAATCCTGAAACAACTTTGCCAGTTCACACAAAAGATTGTCGCCGGCCTGATGGCCTTTGGTATCATTGTACTTCTTAAAATTATCCACATCAGTCATAATCAGCGAAAAAGCTTCGGAAATGCCTTCGCCAGACTTAGATATCTTATTTTTCAGCTGAACATCAAGAAACCTGCGGTTATAAACACCAGTCAAGCCGTCTTTAACCGACAAACCCAAATAATATTCTTTCTTGTCCTCTCTTAATATCATGTGGTATCTTTCAAAAGCACGTTCCGTTACAATCTTTATTTCCAAGGGATTAAAAGGCTTTGTAATATACGCGTCCGCCCCCGCTTCCATTGCCTCTACGGCAAAACTGATAAACGAATACGCGGTCATCACCACCACTCTTGTTGCCGGAGATATGCCCAAAACCGTTTTCACGACTTCTATACCATTCATATACGGCATTCTTAATTCCGTAAGCACTACACCAAAAGATGTTGTTTTTAACATATTCAATACTTCTTCACGATTAGATACAACCCAGTACCTATACTTAAGCGGTTTTAAAATCACTTTCAGTTTTTCCGCTGCCTCTTGATCATCTTCAACAACTAATACATTCAATCCCTGCATATCCTCACTACCTTTTTTTAAAGTATCTAATTTTCAGTTAACTATCCTCAGCTTACAATCTAATATATATTCATTATAATACCCAAACAGTAATGAGTAAAGACAAATCGGTTCTTTAAAGAAACATGGTTGACAACAATTGGCATTTCCAAAACAATCCTGCCGCGAATGTAAAAACTCCTTTGGTTTTTCATAGGGACCCCTAAGATTTTTTCTTGAAATATTGGGCATGTTTAACCATTTAATTTCAATCTTTCAATATAAGCCCCAACTCCTAGATAGAAACACTTTTCCTTTACTTATCAACCCCATTCCTCTCTTCCATTTCCCTTTTCGGTTATAGGTCGAGTCTTTGTCATTCAAAAATGGGTTCATTCTTAAATAATGTGACTAATTTAACATAACTGTTTATTTTATATAGATAAACGTCAAAAAGCAAAGCTGCATTTCATAAAAAGGCAAAACTGACTGTTAAATGAGCATGATTGAGCG
>JAGLQQ010000111.1 GCA_023136735.1 Candidatus Omnitrophota bacterium
TCATCCTTTATCCTTCGGACTTGTTCTGTAAGCTATGAGCCATCAGCCATGAGCTAAGGTGCTTTTAACTTAGCCTCAGCATGCGTGCCTCTTACCTTCAATTCATCCAGCGCCATGCGCACATCTTTAATAGCAACAAATTCTTCTTTTTTAAAAATGTAAACATGATCTCCCTTTTCCCGGGATTGTTCTACGCAATAGATCACGGATTTCTCAAGCAGCATCACCAGACAGATCTTTCCCAGAGTATTGCGGTCGAGTTTTACTTTAGAACGCAATTGCCTTTGCCTGATTACAAATCCCTTTGTCTGCTTGCGTAAAAATTTCCCAAGATCCGAGATCTGCTCAGAGTCCAATAGCTCTTTAACAAAATTTATGATCCTGGCAAAATAAACTAAAGTTAAAATGCGGTCCCGGGAAATATCCCGATCAAAACAAGCCGCGCTGCTGCGAAACAAGGCATGATCCTGCTGCGGCCGGCTAAAGGTTTTTTTAAGCGAAGGAAACAAGGCGCTCTCTGCCACCGGATAGAAAACACTCGGCCCAAGCATGGCCGGTTTTCCGGCAAGCAAGCGAATATCTTTTATAGCGTCTTTAAATCCCTGTCCTGGAAAACCCACGATATAATGCACAGTTGGGACAATATTTTTTTTCGCCATAAATCCGGCCAGGCTAAACACCTTGGAGACCGGGTCATTGCGATGCAGTTTTTTTCTTAATCGCTCCCCGGAACTGGCGATCGCCAGATCTATATGCGTTAAGCCGCAGCTGATCAGCTTATCCCTGATCACCCGGTCAATACCTGTAGCCAGCAATCCGTTCATGAACGATATCTTTATCTGCCCGGGAAAACGCTGTATGATCTTATCCAGCAAAGGCCGAAACTCAGGATTTAGATTCATCGTATCATCTTCAAAATTAAAATGCCGCACGCCTAAGGTGAAGGCATCCTCCATCTCGGCCATTACATGGTCACTTGAGCGAAAACGAAATGCCTCGCGTATAGCGCAAAAGCGGCAGCCCATGCTGCAGCCGCGTGAGGCCAGCAGCGAAGTGCTCAAACTGCCCTGAAAAACATATTTAGTATTGTCGATCAGCCTGCGGTTTAATATCGGCAGCGAATTCAGGTCCTTGATCAAAGCACTGCCTTGGCTGATATGCAGCTTTTTGTTTTTTTGTTTATAACACAGGCCGGGAATACGATTGAACTTATCTTTATCTAATGCCTGGCATAATTTCAGCAGGCTGTATTCTGCTTCCCCGCGAATTACAAAATCTATTTGCGCCTGCTCCAGCACAAACCTTGCAAATACGCTGGCTGCCCTGCCGCCCATAACCACGCGGATCCGGGAATCAACATCCTTGACCAATTGCGCCGATTCAAAAGCATTGTCCAGATAAGCTGTAAAATTAGCCGCTATGCCAACTACGTCCGGCTGTTCTTGACGAATAGTATCAATAATTGCCTGATCATCTTTGCCAAAGCGATAATAACGCGAAAACAAACAAAACGCAGAGCGGTTCGGATGGTAATAGCGTTTAAGATAGCGGAATTGTTCCGGTAGCACTAAAGTCTGCTTGGTATAATCCTCCAGGCAATTCAGCACCTTCACCTTGATCCCGTTATGCTCCAGCACCGCGGCCAAAGAAAGCGTGCCCAAAGGAAACGCCCTTTGCCAAGTGAAAAAGAAATCAGAGATGGGTGGATTAATTAGCAGCACACGCATGTATAATATAAATAAATTCTATTTGTTTCGAAGCGGATCAAGCAGATATTCCAGTCCGTTCAATTTTATCTCGTAGACAGTCTGCAGCATTTTGCCTATTGAATCGTTCTTAAACCCCTTGCCCGCCATCCAGACAATATAAGGCTCAGGCAGGTCGACTAGCAACAGCCCCTTGTATTTGCCAAAAGGCATGCGTGTACGCAGCAGCTTTAGAAAGTACTCTTTATCAGGAATCATCACTTAATAATGCGGCGGCGGTTCTTCGTCTTGAACATCCTTAACCAAAGATCCGCTCTCAGCTTTTTCCTTCAACAAAGTCAAGCTCTTAGTCAAAGCCTCTATCTCTTTATGCTGTCTCATCAAGGCATTACTTAAATCCTTAATCTCAGCATCCTGAAACGCCGCTCTTTTTTCTAACTCGATTATTCGCTCTTCCATTGCAAATTCTTTCTTAGTTTGTCTTACTTCTTTTTCGCTTTTTTCTCAAGCCTTTTCTCTTTTAGTGTTTTTACTGCTTGCTTTTTTACTTGTTTTTTAGCATCATGACTTTTTCCCATTTGTTCTCTCCCTTAATGTTAACGGTTATGTCCCTATATTATGTATTTTATTACGTAATTCTTTTTAATGCTATTCTTTTTAGCAGAATTTCTATTTTTAACACTTCCACCTTAACCTCATCACCTACAGAAACTATTTCCTGAGGGTTGCGTACAAAGCGGTCACTTAGCTGTGATATATGGATCAATCCGTCCTGATGCACCCCAATATCTACAAAAGCACCAAAATTGGTTACATTAGTTACTACTCCCTCTAAGGTCAAACCAACGAATAGATCTTCCATAGTATTGATCGAATCTGAGAACACAATACTTTTAAATTCCTTCCTCGGATCTCGCCCTGGCTTTTTTAATTCCTCAAGGATATCCTCGAGTGTTGGAATTCCGAAATCCTCTGTAACATATTTTGTGATATCTATTGTGTCAATCAGTTTTTCATCCCCAATAATTTCCTTCAAGCTCACATTATAATCCCGCGCCATTTTCTCCACAACAGGATAAGCCTCAGGATGGATTGCCGAATTATCCAGAGGATATGCATTCTCCCCTATCCTTAAGAATCCCGCACTTTGCTCAAAAACCTTGGCCCCAAGCTTCTCAACCTTTAATAATTCTTTGCGATTTTTAAACGCTCCTTGTTCGCGGCGAAATTTAATAATGTTTTTCGCTACGCTCGGACCTATCCCGGAAACAAAAGAAAGCAATTCATAAGATGCTCTATTCAACTCCACTCCAACATAATTAACGCATGACTCTACAGTCTGGTCTAATGCTTTTTTTAAAGCATACTGATTTACGTCATGTTGATACTGCCCCACACCAATTGATTTGGGGTCTATTTTTACCAATTCCGCCAAGGGATCCTGCAATCTGCGGGCGATACTTATTGCCCCACGCACAGTCACATCAGCATCCGGGAATTCCCTGGCCGCTGCCTCAGACGCCGAATATACGGACGCTCCTGCCTCACTCACTACAACGGAATTCAATTTAAACTTGTGTTCTTTTATTAGCTTACGAATAAAAATATCGCTTTCTTTTGAAGCTGTGCCATTGCCGATAGCAATTAACTCCACTTGATATTTTTTAATAAACCCTCTAATAACTTCTTCTGCCTGGGTTTTTCGATTTTTTTCATGCGGATATATTGCCGTAAATTCCTTGAAATCTCCATTGGCATCAATTACAACTACTTTACACCCCGTTCTAAAGCCCGGATCAATTCCCATAATCACTTTATTACCTGCCGGAGCAGCTAAAAGCAGCTTATGCAGATTATCGGTGAAAACATTTATGGCCTCTTTTTCAGCCTCCTCAAGTTTTAGCACAAGGACTTCCCTCTCCACCTGAAGAAATACCAGCCGCTGAAAACTATCCGCAGCCGCACTCCCCAATTCATCAACAAATAGACATTTTGGATTTTTAATCACGCGCCCTTTAATAAAATCAACAAACATGTCCTTTTCTATTTCAATCTTCCAGTTTAATACGCCCTCTTGAGCTCCGCGCCGAATAGCTAAAACACGATGCGATGGAGCCTTTTTCAACAATTCCGAAAAATTATAATAATTTTGGAATTTTGATTCCTTCTCCATCCATTGTTTTTTCGCGTTACTTTGCAAAAGCCCTTTTTCCCAAACCTGTTTTCTCACCCAACCGCGAATAAAAGAATCATCGGCGATTTTCTCGGCAATAATATCCACGGCCCCTTTAACCGCATCCTCATACGTAGGCACTTGCTTTTCGGGATTTATGTACGGGGAGACAACTTGCTCTTTGGTTTGATTCTGCCCATCCTGCTTGAGCATAATCTCTGCCAAAGGAGTTAAACCTTTTTCCTTAGCGATCATTGCCCTGGTTCTTTTTTTCGGTTTATACGGCAAATAAATATCTTCTAGCTTGTTTTTATCAAGGCATGCAACAATCTGCTGCTGCAGTTGGGGCGTTAACTTCTCCTGCTCAGCTATTGTCTTCAGGATTGTTTCTTTTCTTTTTTCCAGCTCTTTATAGTAATCCCATCTTTCTGAAATTGAGCGAATTACTATCTCATTGACCCCACCGGTTTTTTCTTTGCGATAACGGGAAATGAACGGAATTGTCGACCCCGCGTCTAATAATTCAACCGTATTCTTAACCGAAAAGATCTTTTGATTTAATTCTATACTAATATGCTCAATAATGGATTCATTATCCATCGAATAGTCTCCTGTAGCTCAATAAAATTCTTTTTAAATTCGAGATCTTCTTTTAGGAGGGAAAGGCTTTTTCCCTTTTGAAAAACTTCTTTCTCTTGGGCTATCGTCGCGCGGCCCACTCCCCTGGCGGCCAAACTGCCCATCAGATCGAGAAGGCCTGGCTGAAGATTTACCGAGCAGCAAATCTATCTTCCTCTCCAAGAAAACCAACTGTTGCTGCATTTTCTTAAGCATAGAAATCACATCCGGTTTCCCCTGGTGTTTTTCCGGTGCATCCTCATACTTAAAAGGTTTGCTCGCTCTGCCTTTTCCATCTTTAAATTTAAACTCTCCCATATTAACCATCCTTTTCTGTAATTTAAGCTTGTTTTACTTTTTTTTAAAATGGACAAAAAGTCTGCCCCAGTTTTTACTATCTTTTTCAATGCGGTGATAGAGTGTTTTTATCTGTTTTTGTTCTAAAAAACGTAGTACTTTTTTCTTAAGCTGCCCACTGCCTTTGCCGGGGATTATCTCAACAAGTTTTATACCTTTATCAACAGCTTCATTAATCACGCGAGTAAGCTCTGCATCAATCGACTTTCCCTTATTAAATATATCATGCAGATCAAGCTTTAGTTTCGCCATCTAATATCTATCCTCTTATTTACGCTATATTTTCTAAAGTATTTATTATACACTCTTAACATAAAATATGAAATCAGGATCTTCTAATAACGCACAGAAGCGCAGGTAACGCATAGCCGAACTTCAGGGATAGCCAGGATTCGCTCAAGCGGAATCTTCCTTTTACACTTACCGCATACGCCAAAACTTTCTTCATCAAGATGCAAAAGTGCATACTTAAGCAGAGATAAAGACTCTTTGGCCTCTCTAAGCTGCGCCTCTGCAATACTTCTATGTCCTATAGCATCCATCCTAGTCACTCTGCCGATAGTTCCATCTAAAGGAATCGGTTTTATTTTCTCACGCAGGCTTTCAATAGTTTTCTCTGTCTGCGTAATCCGACCTTTGATTTCATTATTAATAGATCGTCTTTCTTCCGGTGTCATTTCATTGTCCTTTCACTTGCGTCACCTGTAAGCTCCACTAGCCTACGGATAAATTCCTCGCGTTTTGATTCATACTCCTTGAAAACATCGTCAAGCTTTGTATAATACTCATCTATTTGCTCAGGCAGCTCTTTTATCTTACGCGATAGCTCAGCAATGGCCCCCTTATCAGCTTGATATGACGCCTCAACAAGATCTTCATTGACAATGCGCAACTCTGTTTCCAAACCACTTATTATTATTTCCATTTTATCTATGCTGACTTCAAGAGGCTTAAGCACCCTGGCTTGCTCATGGCGCAACTCAGCAACCATACGCCGATGCGTCCGCCTGTCTGTTTTAGGGGTTTCGCTGGCAATGTATTGAGTATCTGCTTTTAAATTTCCTTCTTCATCCTGCCAGCCAACCTTATTTAAGAACTCAGAATAAGTCCCGTCAAAATACCGCACCCCAGCTTCTTCAAACACAAGCAGTTTTTGGGCAATGCGCTCTAAAAACAATTCATTATGTGTAACCATGATAACCGACCCGTCAAATTCTTCAATAGCCCGACATAATGCATCGCTTGATTCCATATCCAGATGATTGGTTGGTTCATCAAGAAGCAATAGATGACACGGCTGCATTAAAATTTTTCCAAGCAAAACCCGGCTTTTTTCTCCCCCTGAAAGCACTGAGATCGGCTTTAAAGCCAAATCCTGGCTGAACAAAAGCGATCCGCATATAGTGCGTGCGCGCTGCGGCAGTCCCGCAGGGTCAGCACTGAGGACTTCTGCAAGCACCGAGTGCTCTCGGCTTAACTGCGCTGTATTGCTTTGCGCGTAATAACCAACCGCCAAACGAGGATGTGATTTAATCGCACCGCTTAATGAACTCAGCTCTCCGGCAAGCACACGCAGCAAGGTTGATTTTCCTTTGCCGTTTTTGCCGATCACGCACAAGCGTTCCCGCCGGCCAACCCGGAAAGAAGTCTTGTCAAATAATATCGGAGACTTTTCATTATACGAAAAGCTTATATTATTGACATTCATCATTGTCGCCGCGTTAAAAGGCGCAGCATTAAATGAAATATCAAATATTTTAATCTCCTCCAGTTTATTCTTCTGTTCCAGTTTAGCAATGCTTTTTAATCTGGATTGCGCCAGTCCCGCCTGCCTGGCTTTAGCGCGAAATTTACTTATAAATTCTTCTGTCTGTTTACGCTTGCGTTCATCGCGCTTACGGGTCTTTTCATATATATCCTCTTCCTGAGATATCTGCTCATAAAACCTTTGTGTAGTACCGGACATCTTGCGCATCCCCTTGCGATGAATGCCCACTATATGAGTGACAACAGCATCCATAAAACAGCGGTCATGCGTAATCAGCATCAGCTCCCCTCGCCACTGGCGCAAAAACCGGATCAGCCAGCGAATAGCCACAACATCCAAATAATTGTTCGGCTCATCAAGCAGCAACAGGTTGGCTTGCGAGACAAGAATTTTCGCCAGATTAATGCGCACCTGGAATCCCCCGGAAAATTCAAGCGGAGATCTTTGCATATCCGCGACGGAAAAACCAAGCCCGTGCAAAACCTTTTCCGCTTTCCACGAGTCTCCTTGCTCTGAGGCAGTCATCTCCACACATGCCTCAGCAAGTACCGTGTCTTTGGAAAATAAGATGTTTTGATGTAGAGAGCCAATCTTATAGTTTTTCGGAATGACTATCGATCCGGCATCCGTTTCAAGGGTTTTATTGATCAGTCCGAACAAGGTTGTCTTACCGTGACCATTGCGGCCGACAAGGCCTATTTTTTCATTTGCCCCAATCGCAAAAGAGCCTTGCTGGAAAAGCTCTTGGCCGCCAAAAGATTTGGATATATCACGTAGTTCAATCATAATTTTGCTTATTATACAACCGGTAGGAAAATTGCGCAATTGGTTATATTCAGAAGTTTTTTACCAACGTCTAAATACTTCTCAATGGCCTAAGTTATCTAGAAATTTATTTTTTAAGTATCTCTGTAGTTTTCCAGCGCATACCGCCTAAAACTCCTTGAGCAATATTGGACAGATGATCACCTATTTTCTCAAGGTTATCCACAAAATCCAAAAACATAATTCCCGACTTAAGATTGCAAGTACCATCGTTCAAGCGATTAACATGTGTTTGTTTCAATTCTACCTGCAGTCCATTAATACGCTCTTCTCTGTCGAGTACTTTTTGAGCTATCACAAGATCATCTTGCTTTAACGCTTTTTCAGTCTCTTTCATCATGCTATGAAGTTCATTCCACATTAAATGCAATTGTTTACTTCCTTCTTCTGAAAGAGTCAGTTTGTTTTCTATTTTACGCTCTGTAAGCTCTATGATATTCTCTGAGTGATCTCCTATCCTTTCAGCATCATTAACTATATGAATTAGCACCGGCAATTCTTCCGACTCCTCCTGTGTAAGATTATTCTGGAACAGTTCTATCAAATATTGGGTTATTTCTGATTGCAGGTTATCAACAGCTTGCTCTAATTCAGGCACCGGCTTTAATCCTTTAAGATTATGATCAAAAAAACTTTTAACAGCAATTGAAACCGATTTGTTCGCTATCCCAAGCATGCGCACAGTCTCTGCTAGAGCTTGCTCTAATGCGATAGAAGGGGTATTCAATAAATGCTTTTCCAAATATTGCGGCGCCATTTCAACCGCGTCCTCTTTCTTTGGAACTAATCTTATGCTAAGTTTCTCCAATAAGCCTATAAACGGCAGGAATATGATGGTATTCAAAACATTGAAGGTACTGTGAGAAATTGCTATGTAAAACATCACATTTACGGTCGTGATCTCTCCGGGAACAACAATGTTTATTATTTTAATAAACCACCCGTTATAAACAAAAAACAACATATACGCAACTCCGATGACATTGAATATCGTATGCGATATAGCCGCTCGCCTTGCATTAACGTTTGTACCCATAGCTGCTAATTGCGCGGTAATAGTAGTGCCGATATTATCTCCCAATAGCAGAGGTATTGCTGCGCTAAAACTCAATACACCATTAAATGCCAGCACCTGCACAATAGCAATTGTCGCACTCGAACTCTGAAGTAATATTGTAAAAATTACACCAACTAAAACTCCTAAAAGAGGATTATCGCTGAATGTCACAAATATCTCTTTAATATGCGCACTCTCTTTTAGCGGGACAAAGGCATCTTTCATAAAACCTAGCCCAATAAACAACATCCCAAATCCCAGCATTACCTGCCCCCAAAATCTTGAATTTTTTGTTTTACCAAAAGTGTTCAGGGCAAAACCGAAGCCAACCAGCGGCAGAGCATAATGAGTAATCTTAAAAACCGACATAGCCGAGACAAGCCAGGCGGTAAAGGTTGTTCCAATATTAGCGCCCATAATAACACTGATCGCTTGTGAGAGCGTAAGAAGTCCGGCATTAACAAACCCTACGACCAAAACCGTAGTGGCGCTTGAAGATTGAACCAGACAGGTAACCAAGGCCCCGATAAACACGCCCATAATGGGCACCTTTGTCACTATGTTTAAAATCGTTTTTAGGCGCTCTCCGGCTATTTTCTTTAGGCCCTCAGACATAGTTTTCATACCAAAAAAGAAAAAACCCAAACCGCCAATTAAAGCAAATATCAATTCCTTTGTCACTATTGTTCCTTTCTAAAAAAAAGCCCTTTCAGCGAGACTATTCTGCACTAAAAGGACCTCTTTGTCTTTTATCACGATACTAATTATTAAGCTTTGTTGTTCCACACAAACTTTATATCAATTTCTGCTTTTATTGTCAAGGGAATCCTCAGGAAAAAGCTACGGCAAAAAGCAGCTTCTCGCTATTTGCCTAGTAATTAAACAAATCCTTTAATGCATAGGTTTTACTTGCGGCTTTGTTTAAAGCATTAAGTATTTTAATTTGCACATTATGTGTCAAACGCCTGCCTTTAGCAGCGCGGGTAACCATACGATGTGTGATCTGCTCCGTAGATGCTTCAACAAGATCGTGCGGTTTTAAATCATATTGGAGCATGATTTTATTGATCGGCTGTTTTCCCAGATCGCGTTCAATATTATTATCTTTATTTAACAATTTCTATACCCTTATCAGTAATCTTTATTTTACGCTGTTTATATAATACCCCAATCGCTTGCTTAAAGACTCTTTTGCTTATTTGAAATTTATTTTTTATTTCTTCAGGAGAGCTGCTATCATTAAACCCTAATTCTCCACCCGCTGCCTTAAGTACTTCGAGTATATTATCCGTAGTTGAAACAACATGATTCTCTTGTCTGGGCTGCAGGGAAACATCTATCCTGCCGTCCTCTCGAACGCATTTTATAAAAGCCTTGAGCCCCTGGCCTAATTGAAGATTCTCATAAACCTCGTTTTTGTAGACCAGTCCTGTGTATTCATCATTGATCGCCACTTTCATCCCAAGGTCGGTAAAAGCATAGACCACGGCATCTACTTCCTGCCACTCTTTAAACACGCCTGGCTCTACGATCTCTTTTAAATAAGTAGAATCTTTTCCCATTTTTCCTCCTTAATTATTTCACACTTCATATCCGCGTCGAAATTATCTCTTAGTTCTTTATTGCCCAGCGCAATCTCGCGCTTTGCGAACGAGGGTTTGAGGATTGTTCTTTCGCGCTTGGACGTATAGGTATACTGCTAATATCCGCATATAATCCCGCAATGCGGCCTTGCTCAAAAGAATCTACAATGCGATTATCCTCTCCGGGATGAAAGCTCAAAATCGCGACACGTCCTTGTGTTTTTAAGCAAAATGGTAAATTTCTCAAAAATTGTTCAAGCACAGAGAACTCTTCATTAACTTCAATGCGCAGAGCTTGAAAAACCCTCCGGATAGAATCTTTTATCATATTATCGCCATCACGAAACGATTTATTCCCCAAGGCTCGAGCAATAGCATTTGCTAACTCAGTAGTCGTATTTATTTTATTTCTATTTTTAAAAACTGCTTGGGCGATCTGCTTAGCGCAAGGCTCATCAGAATTTTCAATAAACAGCGCCTCCAGCTGTTTTTCCTCTAGTGATCTTATAAGTGCAGAAGCTGTCCGCCCGCGTTCAGGGTTAAGTCGTAAATCCAATGGACCTTCGCGCTTAAAGGTAAACCCCCGTGCGGGGTTATCCAATTGCATTGATGATACACCAAGGTCAGCTAGAATAAAATCAAAACCTCCGCCGGCCTCCTTTAGCAACTTAAACATACCGGCAAAATTACTGCGTTTAATGACTAATTCTCTATCACTAAACCCCATTGAGCGTAGACGCTTTTCGGTACGCGCAATCTCCACCGGGTCAATGTCTAAGGCAAATAAACGGCCATTAGGACTAATTCTTTTAAGGAGCTCTTCAGCATGCCCACCAAAGCCCAATGTCGCATCCACTCCTATTTGCCCTGACATTGGCTTTAAAACATCTATTACTTCATTAACACAAACCGGCCTGTGTGTACCCGCAGGAGTTTTGCCCGACTTAATGACCTTTTCTACTTCTGAGGGATAGCTTTCAAAATTAAGTTCTTTATATTTTTCATCAAAATGACGGGGATGCGTACCTTTGTAACGAATACGACGCTTAGGTTTGATTGAATTATTATTTACATTATCCATCAACTTCTCTACTCTTAAGTCGTTACTCATCAAAGTATGAGTATCTCTGAAGTTTTCACAACTGATTGTATTTTTTATGGCTTCCTTTGGCCTTGCCAACAGGATACTTTTCTTCATTTTTCTTGAGCTTTTTATCCATGGCATCGAGCAAATCAACACCAAGATTATCTGCCAGCTCAAACAAATACATGGCAATATCAGCAATTTCTTCTTGAACTGATTCACAGTTGTTTTTTATATACTCCTCTGCCTCTGCCTTTGTTTTCCATTGAAAATGCTCAAGCAATTCAGAAGCTTCAAGCATAATTGAAACCGCCATATTTTTTGGATCATGAAATTGCAGCCAATCACGATCGTCCCTAAACTTCTTAATTTTTTCTGTTATTTCTTTTATGTCATCCATTGCTGCCCCCTTTTGATGCATCGGCTATTTCAGATATATACAGGCGTTCCACTTTTTTTCTAGCCCAAGGAGTGCGCCTTAGAAATAAAAGGCTGGACTTAATGCTGGGGTCGATTGCAAAGCAATTAATCCTTATTCTTCTAGAGAGCTCTTCCCATCCGATTTTTTCAACCAGAGACACAAGAATCATTTTCAAGGTAATCCCGTGAAGAGGGTCTTTGTTTTTATTATTAATCATATGCTGCCTTTTCTAATATTTCCTCAAGCCTTTGAGGAATAACCACTCCAGCCATTATCACTTCTCCATATCGATTTAATTTTTTGTGTACCTTGATCAACATCTTTGCTATTACAATCATCATCAAGCCGAACAATGCCAGAAAATAAGGTTTGCGCTGCATTCTCTTCAGCTGTGCAGGGGTTTTTAAAATTTCTGCCCATTGCGGTTCTTTCGGGTCATAGAGCACCGTGATCATTGGTCCAACATCACAAGACTTGAATTCATCCGCTGTGGGCTGTATTACAGTGACTTTCTTTTCCCCTGATTGGCCTAAATATTTTATATCAAAATAATCTGTGCTGCTTTTGGCATTACCCGCGCTGAGTGATATTCCTTTCTTAAAAATTCTCTTGTCTGTTTCGCGTTATTGCGCACAGAAAATAACCCCTTGTACCTTACAACTATTAAAGGGGCTATTATCGGCTATGCACTTAAGCAGGTTATGCTCCAATACTTTAACAGAACCTGCCTTCTCTAAGAAAACATCCTATTGCCCCTGGATATTTTTGAAAAATTTTTCCAGTTTTTTACTGTCCCCTACAAAAGCTACTCCAACAACCTGCATCCCGTGTTGAATACCTTCTAAATCTTCTAGCTTCGCGGCCCAAACAACAACAGCTTTAAGTGTTATGTCCTGTTCTTCTATAGAGAGTATAAGCTCTAATTTCTGATCTTTTTCTATTTTTTCATTACAAACAAATCGAACTCCAGTAAAACCTATGTCCGTTACCTTCCCCTCATAGGACTGTTGAGTACCTACAATGGTCACACGAGCCTCTAACAAGACCGGATATCTGCGCGATGAGCGTCTTTCCTGCATAATTGAATCCCCCTTTTTATTATATCAACTGTTTTATT
>JAGLQQ010000112.1 GCA_023136735.1 Candidatus Omnitrophota bacterium
TTTTATTGTATCAGAAAATTAGAATATATTCCAGAACCTGAAATATATCATTATATTAGAAATCCCGGCAAAGACCATTCCCTCCTCCTTATTATTGATCTCAAAAAATGTTGAAGATATCTTTTGATTATGCTTTTAGAAAAATAGGGACAGCGACTATTTTTTGATTACACAATTAAAATTTACAAACATAAAAAAAGTGCTATAATAGAAAATCATGGAACACGCCATTACAATTGAACAAGTCAGCATTACTTATAAAGGCAAAAATTACTGTCATAATGCCCTGGAACAGCTTTCTCTGGCTATTCCTCAAAAGCAAATTTTTGGCTTTTTAGGTCCAAACGGAGCCGGCAAAACTACCACCATAAAAGCTATCTTAAATCTTATCCCCGCTCAACAAGGTAAAATATCTATATTAGGTAAATCTAACACATCTCATAAAACACGCAGCAATATTGGATATATGCCGGAAATTGCCAATTATTATTGGTACTTAACTCCCAAGGAACTGCTATTGATGTATGCCGAAATATTCGATATTCATAAAGCTGACGCGCTTAAAAAAATCGATGCTCTCCTGGAACTGGTCGATTTAAGAAAGCAAGCTAATACTTTAATGAAACATTTATCAAAAGGCATGCTGCAGAAAGTCAGTTTTGCTCAGGCGCTTATTAATGATCCTGCTCTTTTAATCCTTGATGAGCCCACAAGCGGCCTTGATCCTGTTGCCAGAATGAATATGCGTAATATTATACGCTCACTTAAAGACCAGGGGAAAACCATATTCTTTTCATCGCATGAACTCTCAGAAATAGAACTTATCTGCGATAGCATAGCTATTTTAAATCAAGGAAAACTTATAAGAATAAGTTCAGTGAAGGAAATACTTGAAAAATCGAAAGGCCACAGCATTGAAAAGTACTTTTTTGATTTAATATCCGGGGATACACAATGAAAACAATTTTAATTATAGCCAATAATGTTGCGCGGGAAATATTTCGAAAAAAAGATTTCTATGTGTTAGTCGCCCTGCTTATCGCGCTGATGTGCTATCTGGTGAATATTACTTTTTTTGATATTGGACGGATGCATCGCTTTCTTATTGAAGTCGGGCTTTCAATGGTTTTCCTCTTTTCTATAATCTTAAGCATCCCTTTTGCAGCTAAGCTCATGATTGATGAGAGCAAAAATAAAACAATCTATCCTTTACTTGCCAAACCGATCCACCGATTTCATGTTATACTTGGCAAGTTCCTGGGCAGTCTATACGCGAGTATTGGCTGCTTTACGATACTTTTTACTTTATTCTCCGCTTTCAGTCTCTACAAGCAAGGCCTTAGTTCGCTTACAATGTACATGCAAGTGTATTCTTGCGGAGCATTGATGCTTATCATGCTAAATGCTCTGGTGATCTGCTTATCTATTTTCTGCACTTATTCAACCAGCGTTACGCTTGGGTTTGCAATATTTTTTCTCATGAGTTGGTTTAGCGCGTCATTGCGCTCTTCGTTTGAGAATATTCCCTTTCTTGGTACGGTTATTTACTATCTTTTACCGCATTTTGAGTTTTTTGATCTGCGACACAGGCTTATACATAATTGGGAGCTTCTCCCTGTAAGCATTTTTGCGTTTCTTATAATTTATTGTTGTATTTATACTGGACTCTTATTATTGGCAAGTTATGAGATATTTAAAAAAAAGTGGCTCTAATAGACCACTCTACACAGGTTTTATCTGCTTATCCCTCAGCGTTTTGATTATAATTAGCTGCAGGATCGATATGTTTTTGATCTCCAGCGATCAATTGTTTTCTGCCTCGCAAAACGATATGCTCTATAAAATCTTCGGACAATTGCGAAAAGATATAGGAGCGTTTTGTTACTTAAAAGCGGACCAGTATTTTCATAGAGGATCTCATCATGCCGACGGCCATAAAAACTGTTCATTTGAAACACATGATAATGATACAGAAAAACATTCAGACTGCGAACATCATCTTGACAAAAAAACCGCCCCCGAGAAACCCCTTGATCTTTTTGCAAAAGTGTATAAAGCTATCCATTTCCGGCCTGTTTTGCATTTAGGAAGTTTTGAGAATGCCGAGATTCTTCCCTGGTTTGACATTACAACCAGATTCAATCCGCATTTTATAAACGCCTATCTTGATGGAGGCTTTTGGCTGAATACGAAAATGAACCAGCCGGATAAAGCACTAGCTTTTTTACGCAGAGGTCTAAAATATAATCCCCTCTCATGGCAAATAGTATTCCAAATGGGTGAGATTTATTTTACCAAAAAAAAAGATTATGCGAAATCCTATTCATATTTCAAGCATGCTTACTATCTAATGAATCCACAGCCACATACCATGCTTGAAGAAAAAAGTGTTCTCCTATTTTTATCCGCATCAGCGCAAAAAATCAATAAACAGCAGGAGAGCCTCAACTATAAAAAAAAGCTCTCCCAGATACAAAATCAATATTAGAGCTGAGAAAAAGAAAACTTCTCGCGACTAAAATTATTGAAAGAACCACCACTGACCAATTCAAAAATCCGCCTTTTTGGACTTCCCCTGTTTAGTGGACAGTATTTGACGAAGGAGTTAAAATACAAACCATTAAAACAAGCAATAACTAGACGCGGCATTAATGATATTATTCTTCACTCAGATCGCGGGATACAGTACTAATATCATGATTATCGGAGTATGGTTACAAAAAATAACTTTGTTCAAAGCATGAGCGGTAAAGGAAATTGCTAAGATAATGCGCAATAGCGCTTATGCTTATATTTTTGAGATTGATAGAAATAAACAAAGAATGCTAAGTAATGATCATTAGTAGCAAAATCACCATTGCTTCTTTAATAAACTAGCTAGGGTAGGGTCTAAACTATTGATAAAAATAAAAACCGATAGAATCAGTTGATATAGAAATAAGCCTTAAAAAAAAAGGCCTGTAAAGATGTCGATAATCTAATGAAACAAAAAGTGCCGACTCTCTTATAAAACTTGGCACTTATTATCTACATCGTCGCATCTTCATGTTTAGTAGCAATCCACACAACCGCTTGCCCACCACGTTTACGTCCACTACGTTTAGGCACATACATTTCTTTGACCTTGAATTTGCCCTTTTGTAAAAGCTTCACAAACATTGCATCCGGGCCAGCTGACCATATTGCCAAAACACCTTCTGGGTGTAGCGCGGCATATGCGGCATTGAGTCCCGTAAGAGTATACAGACTGTCATTTTCTTTTTGTGTCAAACCATTCGCGCCGTTATCCACATCCAGAAGGATGGCATGGTATAAATTGTGCGCAGCGTTTATTTTATCGGCCACATCACCTTCATAAACTGTCACCCGATTGTCATTAAGAGGGCTCCCCGCCAAATGAGCAAGAAAGCTGCGGTTCCATTTCACTACAGCAGGTATCAACTCAGCAACATTGACATGGGCCTCAACACTAAGGTTATTCAATGCCGCTCTGAGAGTAAATCCCATGCCCAAGCCGCCAATAAGAATTTGCGGCTTCGGCTGATTTCCTATCTTCAGGCAGGCGAGCTTAGCTAAAGCATCTTCCGAATTATGGACATGGCTGTTCATAAGTTCATAAACGCCTACTTTAATTGAAAACTCCGAATCCCGCTGGAACAACTGCAGTTCTTTACCGTCTCCGGGTACTATAACTTTATCTAACAAACTCCAAGGAATCATTATAACCTCTAGGTCCCCATGCTGGACGAGTTTCGCAACTGGTGTATGCGGGAGGATATGGAGACACTATATAAAAAACTTGCCGCGGTTGCGTGAAGCTCTATGGGTTTACACCC
>JAGLQQ010000113.1 GCA_023136735.1 Candidatus Omnitrophota bacterium
CAGTCAGGTTCGTTTATTATACTGCGCAGCTTATATTCAGGTATCTTATTAAGTTTAAATATTCCGGAAAATAGGATTTCTTCCTGAATCCGCGGAGAGATAAGCAGCATGTTCATTATTTGATCTATTCGAATATGTCTTAAGTTTAGCCATTCGCTGGCTTTTTTAAGGCTCTTTATTTGGCCTGTATCTCTAAACCTCTGTAAGTGGAGGGCAAGTAATAGATTTTTGAGTATTGTTGGTTCCTTTTTAATTTCTTGAACCTTATTCCATTTATTAAGAGATCGGACTTTCTTTATATCTATCTCAAATTCGAAGCGCTGATTGCTTTCATTTAAGGCAATTCCTAATTTTTTGCTGTCTTGGCTATAATCGATCTCTTTGATTAAGACTCTTAATATTCTGCGCTTTTCTTCCGGATATAATGAGTCCCAGATAGGGGAAGTAAAGAGCAGGTTTTAGGGGCAAAAAACTAATTTTGCAGTATGTTGCCGTAAGACATCATAAATGATGTCTTGTTTGCATTAATTGTATGCAAAGAATCAAATTTGATGTTTTGTATGTATATATTAGTATTGACATAAAGCATCAAATATGATATATTATAAGTGTAGATGTGGTTTTAACCATCAAAAGTGAGGTGTATAATGGCTATAAATGAGATGTCAGATAAGGCGATTTTGAAAGAACTTGGATTACGAATTTCTAGGTATCGATTAAACAAAAATATGACTCAAAAAATATTGGCAGCTGAGGCTGGTGTTTCCATCTCAACTATTCAACGCGTTGAAAGTGGCGCTTCTATTCAAGCAGTGAAATTGATGCGAATATTGCGTTCATTAAATTTGATTGAAAATATAGAGGCTCTTGTTCCTGAATTCCCAGTTAGTCCAATCCAGCAACTAAAGATGATGGGAAAAACAAGACAGCGCGCTTTTTCGCCACAGGAAGAGAATAAAGAATCTAAATGGTCTTGGGAGGAAAAAGAATGACTGTAGCAGAGGTAATACTTTGGGGAAAAAGCATAGGCGCTGTAGCTTGGGATGATAAAAGGAATATCGCGAATTTTGAATATGATTCTTCATTTGTAAAAAGCGGTATTGAGATTTCTCCAATTACTATGCCTCTTTCTTCACAAATTTATTCTTTTCCAGCCTTGGAACCAAATACATTTAATGGTCTTCCTGGGTTGCTAGCAGATTCTCTACCTGACAAATTTGGAAATGCATTAATTGATGCTTGGCTTGCAAAAGAAGGGAGATCACTGGAAAGTTTTAATCCTGTTGAAAGGCTTTGTTATGTTGGGAAAAGGGGAATGGGAGCTCTTGAATTCAAACCTTCACATGGTCCAAGAAATAGCGTGTTAAAAAATATTAATATTGAATCGTTGGTTGAGCTTGCAAGCGAAATTCTTTCAAAGAGAGGCTCTTTTAAAAGTTCATTATCACTATCTGCAAGAAAAAAGGCTCTGCAAGATATCTTGAAAGTTGGTACTTCTGCGGGAGGGGCTAGAGCAAAAGCAATTATTGCTTGGAATCCTGAAACTCAGAAAGTTCGATCAGGGCAAATTCTCGCTGAGCCCGGATTTTCATATTGGATATTAAAATTTGACGGGGTGTCGGGAAATACCGATAAAGAGCTTGAAGATACAAAAGGATTTGGTCTTATTGAGTATGCATATTATAAAATGGCTTTAGATGCTGGGATTCGAATGAGCGAATCTAGATTATTGCATGAAAATGGCAGGAGTCATTTTATGACAAAGAGATTTGATAGAACAGTCAAAGGTGAAAAAATACATATGCAATCTTTAGGTGCATTAGAACATTATGATTTTAATAAGGCTGGAGCATATTCGTATGAACAAGCTATCCAGCTTATGAGAAGATTAAAGTTGCCTATGATTGAAATTGAAGAACAATTCAGAAGGATAGCATTTAATATTATGGCAAGAAATCAGGATGATCATGTCAAAAATATCGCATTTTTGATGAATAAAACGGGAAAATGGAAACTTTCTCCGGCATTTGATATTATTTATAGCTATAATCCTTCAGGTATCTGGACGAATACACATCAAATGTCTATGAATGGGAAAAGGGATAAGTTTAAAAAAAACGATTTTATTGAATTTGCTATGACAATATCAATGAAAAAAGGAAGAGCAGAAGCAATTATGACTCAAGTCCAAGATGCTGTGGCAAAATGGCCAAAGCATGCGCAAGAAGTCAATGTTTCTGGCAAAATAATAAAAAAAATTGCTTTTACTCATCGAAAATTATAGAAATCAAGAGAATTTTTATTATCATGGAGCACATGAGAAGGGTTTTCAACTCCCCCCACCGAAAAAGACACAGTCATAGAGCCTGCTTGAATAAGCGAACGCCAAGTGAGCGGAGCAGTGAGCTGAAGCCTCAGCTGAGGCGAACGGTGAAAACACCGCCAACGCAGCCCTTGACGTCTTTGACAAAAGATGTCAAGGGCGGTGCATTCAATCATAAGTTTTTCTTTCGGCATTGGTGTATTGTGTTGGGAAGAATAATCGGTATAATATGGTTTGAACTTAACATAGATGAGCAGCCAAAAAAATAACCCCCTTTTTTTAGGGGGTATTTTTTTGCCCAGAATGGAGTCGAACCAAAAAGGAGGTATTAATAATGAGATAGAATTTATGGAATATCATGAACATAAATTTGTTATCGAATTAATCCCAAGCACTCCAGAATGTTTAACGTCTTTAGATAGGGAATAATGAGATAGAATTTATGGAATATCATGAACATAAATTTGTTATCGAATTAATCCCAAGTACTTAGAACTTGAACTTCTTTAGATAGAGCGGAGGGAAGGGGTATTTTTTTATTAAACTAAAGTATGTTATGATATAGTATATAGGTGTTATTTCAATACATATGCTTTGTCTTTTTAGAAGGAGAAAAATTAATGTTAAAAAAGGTTTTGCTTTGTAGTGTGATGTTTATAAGTATAACTTGTTTTTTTGGTAGCTCTGCCTATGCGCAATGGAAGGTTCAATACGATGCCGCGGCAAATAAAACTATGCGTCTTGGCGGGGATACTCTCAGAGGGAATTTTGCTTCAGAGCAAGCATGTCAGAATTATCAGGCTTCGCGGCCTGCTTATGATCGGGCCCATTCAAAATGTGTATACGTTGGGGGAGGAAATTCGGGTTCTTCCGTGCCGACCGGCGGGACTGGCAATATGGCCCAGGATGTAGCCGGTCAATTGTTCGGCAACATGCTTCAGAGTATATTTAATCCGCCGGCACAGGCTCCTGTGGATAACTCAGCTCAGTTAAAGGCGATGGAATTACAAAAGCAGCAAAATCAAAAAAAATGGCAGGATCTTCAGGCCAAAAAAAAGGCCGAGCAGCAGGCGCAAGAGGCGGCGAAGAAAAGACGAGGAAAGGAATTGCTCTCTCAAATGAGTAAATTTGGCGCAGAAAATTCTTTAGGATCTGATGGCGTAGAAAATTCTTTAGGATCTGATCTTTTCGGCTCTAAAGAGGTGAAATGCGAGGGGGGTGTGTGTGTGCTTGAGCTAGAATCATTTAGCGCGGGAAAATACGACACATCATCATTATCAGCACTTAATCGGCTGCGCGCGGCAAATTATTTCTCTCAAAAGTCGCTGGAAGCAATGAACAACGGAGATGGTGAAGGCGCAAGGCATTTCAGCTTACAGGCTCAAAGGGTAATGGCCGGTGAGATGGTAGACGAGAAATATGAACTATCTGCTTTGCCTAATGTGCCGGAACCTCCTGCACCAACAAGGGTTGAGGAACAAAGTCCGGAGTTTGCTAATTACAATGCTTATTTAAAAAATGATATAAAGATCAAACTTGAGCGCGTGGACAAGACGCAAAAGCAGATAAAAAAGCAAAAAAAGAAGGCAGAGCAGGATATTGTTAAGCTTAATGATGAATCGAAGAAAGCAAAAAGCCTTGAAGAAAAACAAAAGTATGATGAATTAGTGCTCAAGGCAAAATTAATACTAGAGAGAACTAAGAATAGCATTAAAGAGGTAGATGAAATAAAAAAGCAGTTTGAAAAGCAGCAGGAAAAGCTAAATAAATGAACGGAATAAAATATCAAGACATCCTATAAGGAAAAAGCAGCAGGATGTCCTGATTGTAGAGATTAAGAACTTGATTACGGTGATATGCTAAAAGAAATTAATCTGGGGAGGGAAAAGAATGAAAAAGATGTTTGGTATAGTATTATTAGTACTTATGTTTTGTTTTGCTTTAGGTACTCCGGGCTATAGTGAAACTAAGGAAACCCGGTTTAAAGCCATGCTTGGCAGGCGCCAAGGTATGATGAAGAATGACAATCTTGCAACGGATTTTGAAAAAGCGGCTTATTATAAAAAGGCGTTGGAGAGAAAGCCCAATAATCTAAAATATCGTGACAGTCTTTCCTTGGCATATTATTGTATGGGTGAATATAAAAATGCTCTTGAACATAGCAATAAAGTGATTGAACAAAGCAAGTATGTGGGTGTGGGTATGCGGGTTGGGCTCGGCACACAGTTTCCTATAATAGTTGAGGTTTTTAAAGACATGCCGGCGGAAAAGGCCGGGGCCATGGTTGATGATGAGATAATAAAAATCAATGGCATATCCATGAAAAATAAAACAGTTGCTCAAGCAGTAGGGTATTTAAAAGGGGCAAAAGGTATCAAGGTTAAGGTTTTAGTCAGAAGGAATAAAAGGAAATATAATCTTGTTATGACCAGAGAACTTATCGGCCTGCCGGATTCAGAAGAGAACGCGGAAAGGCTCAGTAGACGATGCTTGATATATCGCAAAATGGGAGAGACAGAGAAGGCAATGCAGGATGCCAAGCATGCGATAAAAATGGCGCCTGATTTTTCAAAAGCCAAAACAGCTTTTGGCGCGGTAAATCTTGACGCAGGTGATTATAAACAGGCAATAGAAATCCTGTCCAAGGCAGAGCAGGAAGATGCTTTTGTTTTGATTTTAACTGCTATTGCCTATGCCAAGTCAGGTGATATTAAAAAGGCAAGGCAGTTGTATGAAGAAAAGATCGCCCCAGACGAATCATTCTTGAAAAAAATCCCGTATATAAGCGAACAGAAGAAATTATTTGACGCTCTTGCCCAGGATACAGAGAGTATGTTAGTTAAGGCGAGACAGTTTGCGGATAAAGGCAAATTCCAAGAGGCACTTGATGAATATTCAAGAGCCATGCTGTTTATGGGCAAAGATGATAAAGAAAAGATAAGGGATAAGCTGTTTCAAATCACCTTTAATATGTCTTCTCCACCTGAGATCTCGAAGCTCGCGCGTAAGCATGTCTTAAGAGCAAAGCTGCTGGTAAAAGAGGGAAAATTCAAGGACGCTATCGCGGAATTTAAAAAAGCGATAGTGGCGGCTCCTTATTCGGCAAAGCTGTATTTAGACAATGCGCTTGTTTTGGGTGAGCTTGAGGATTATAAACAGGCAATAGAGCAGATGAATATTTATATCAAGGCTGTTCCCCAGGCGCCTAATATCCAACAGGCAGAGGATCAGATTATAAAGTGGGAATTTGAATTGGAAAGAAAAAAGTAATTTTTTGAAAAGGGATTTTTATTTAATCATTGTATGCCAATGATTATCCGCCAGTTTTCACCAAAAAGATAAGCGGACAAGTGTTAGGAGGATGTTACGCCGAAGGTGAAACGTGAAGATGCTATGGGTATAAACCCATAGAACTTCATTTATAGTTGTATTAATTGTAAATCAGGAGGCCAAGTATGAAGTTTTTTGGAAAGAACATGTTGATTGGGATGCTTATTTTATTAGCGGGCTGTACTTTTTCAAACAGAAAATTTAGTTTAAAATATGATCTTAGGACATTAGCAAAAGATTCTTCCCAGGGAAATGAGGCTCAGCTTTATAAAGATTTTTCAGAATACGGGAGTATGGGTATTACCGCATTAATAAACAAAGCTGCCAAGGAGCCGGATAATGACGCGCTTTTAACTGTATTGGCTAAGGTTGAATACAACCAGGGTGAATTTAGAAAAGCGCTTTCTCATATTGATAAAGCGATTGATATAAAGAATTACGGCATGATGGGAATGCGCATTGCAGTAGAAGGGGCAGCTATAATGACTATGAATATCGCTCAGGCTCTTCTTGTAAATGATTTTAAAGAAAAATATAAAACAAAAGCCTGCCGTATTGTAGAGATAGAAAAAGACGGCCCGGCTGATAAGGCGGGCTTAAAGGTGGGAGACAAGCTTATTTCTATAGATAATATTAATCTGCAAAATTATGCCATGGTTGAATCTAAGCTTGAAAAATATATAAAGGGAAAACAGCCTGGTGTTTCTGTTGAAATTCGTAAATATGGGCCGCCTAAGAGAACCACGCTCATATTAGGACAATTCAATGACCCCCGTCTTCCATATAAATTGGCATTAAAATCATTATTGCTGGTGAAAATTGGGAGTATGGATGAAGCGCTAGAATGCGCGCGGAAATCATTGGATAATAATATGTCTCATAAAATGAGTGAATTACGGGCAAAACAGGCAATGGGGAAAATTTATATTGCTTGGGGAAAGTATGCGGATGCGCTCAATGTTCTAAGTGGTCTAGAAGAGACAATTGATGTGTGTATGCTAAAGGCTGCGGCTTATGCCAGGCAAGGAGATTTTAATAAAGCAATAAGATTGTATGAAGAAAAGATTATCGATAATAAATCGCTTGATATTGAGGAACATAAAGAGTTGCTTAAAGTATTCGCGCCTGAGGTTAAGAATATGCTTAATAAGGCAAAACAGCTCGAAGATAAAGGTAAATTCCAAGAGGCACTTGATGAATATTCTAAGGCGATGCTGTTTATGGGCAAGGATGATAAAGAAAAGATAAGGAATGAGTTATTTCAAATCACCTCTAATATGACTTCTCCTCCTGAGATCTCTGAAGCAGCGCGTAAGTACGCGTTGAGAGCAAAGCTGTTGGTAAAAGAGGGAAAATTCAAGGATGCTATCGCGGAATTTAAAAAAGCGATAGTGGCGGCTCCTTATTCGGCAAAGCTGTATTTAGACAATGCGCTTGTTTTGGGTGAGCTTGAGGATTATAAACAGGCAATAGAGCAGATGAATATTTATATCAAGGCTGTTCCCCAGGCGCCTAATATCCGCGAGGCCGAGGATCAGATTATAAAATGGGAGTTAAAATCAGAGCAGAAATAGAAAAGGATTAAGAATATGCGAAATAAAACACTTAAGAGCTTATTTTATTTATCAGCGATTTTAATGTTATTTAGTATTGTTGTTTGCCATACGGTTTTTGCTCAAGGCGAGCAGAATATAAAAAAAAACTTTATGACCAGTATTGCGGACGATATTGAAAAAACAAAAAATGATCTGTCAAAGCAGATAGAAATAATAGAAGGCAATATTCAAGGCGCGAAAAATCTTATTTCTCAAGCTCAAAAAGAGAGTAATAAAGAAGCAGAAGATATTGGTTCTCAGGCACTGTCAATTGCTGTTGCGGCAAAGGAAAAGGCATTTCAAGAAAAATCAGAGCTGGAGAAAACAATAAAAAATATAAGGAAAAGGTTATCTAAACTAGCTGATAGCGATTTTCCCATAAACTCGGTTGTTACTGGTTATTCCGGGGAGGTGTCTTATTATTCAAAAAAGCTAGGCAAAGAAGTTTCTTTATCTAAAAACCCAATTACTTATCTGGAATCAGGGGACCGGATTATCACCGGGAAAAATGGAAATGTTCAGATATATTGTTTTGAAGGCAGCGGCAAGGTGGAGATCGGGGAAAATACGATTCTTGGCATGAAGAATGATGACGGGGTTTTAGACCTGATTTCCGGACAGATTAATTTAAAGGTTAAAAAAATCAAAAAGAAAATAAAAGAATATTTAGATAATCACCCCTACATGGTGCGTACTCCTACTGCGGCTATTGCTATTAGAGGAACGGAATTTGCTGTGTTTGTGGATAAATCCAAAGCTACGGATATTTTTGTTTTTGAGGGTAGCGTTGAAGTAATAGACGTTAATGACAAAGATGAGAAAAACATAGTAATTGTTAATGAAGGATATCAAGTGCATGTAACTGGTCAGGGGCAGATCAAAGACGTCAACAGCATAGATATCTAGGTAATCAAAGATATAGTTCTAAAGTATACCAGACAGCGCAGCAAAAAAATAACCCCCTTTTTTAAGGGGGTATTTTTTGGGTCATTCTGAACTTAAGTTGAATAGATTACTATAA
>JAGLQQ010000114.1 GCA_023136735.1 Candidatus Omnitrophota bacterium
GTTACTCACCCTTGACATTAAAAATGTCAATAGCATAGACACTCTTCGTGCCCAAAAGGGTACCCAAAAACACAACGAATATTTGCCTAAATTTGTGAGCGCGCTTAAAAATTCCCCCATAATCTTTATTTGAAGTCCACACTAAATAAGAAAGAGCCATTTTTTCGCCCCCAAAAAAGAATTGTTTTTCTCTTTTCCCCCTTTTAATTTTTTGTTTTCTACCCTAAAGGGCACAAGCGAAACAGAAAGAAAAACCTGTGGTGAGCGGAGTCGAACCATCACAATGTCAACAAAATCAACGACTTACGACCACTGGAAGTCCCCAGGGACGTCGAGGGGACAAAAATTCGCCGAAAAGTTTCCACATTAAAACCTTTTAACCCAGTACCGAATGCATGCCGTGAATTGAGCTATGCTCTGGTTCTGCGGTTATTCTGGTTCTGGGCATATAATTTATTTCTTTTTTGGCGGCGGCTTGTCCCGTTGGAAATCTTTGATTTCCTTTGGGGCGAAATATTTTTTTAAAAAGCATGCCCTGTACCGAACGTTGTTCTGGTACCGGAGGTGTGTTTTTGTTTCCTTTAGGGTGGGTGAAGGCAAGCGCACAAAGTACGTTGCGGAATACCGATTTATCGAGATGAAGCCGGACGACTACGATTGCCGAGGGCGGGAAATTACTTAAATAAATCGTTAAGATCGGCGAATTCTGATTTTATTCCTCTGGGTAATAAATTTTTCCTTTTCCAATTCATATCCTTAACAATCAATCTTTCACAGTCAACTAGTACTGTTTTAGACTCAACTATTATCTGCAAAACATCGTTATCTCGAACAATATCATCTATAACTGACAAATCTAAAACCTGAGTTGCACTACTACGTTGTGCACCTGTAATATTATAAAGGTTAAATATCTGATCATACGTAGGAATTTTTGAATTAATGCCTAACAAGAAGCCACCATTCTGTTCTAGTTGATGATCCGAATCAATTTGATTGCCAACCAACAATACACCTTCTTCAGCGTCAAAATCCTTTCCAAAATAATGATCCGTACTATTAATACCAATCTTATAAGTTTCTAAATCAGAATACAAGCCTTCAAGCCCTTTATTACAAATAAATTCTTTTACCTTATTGTTATTAAAACACCAAATAGACGCACATGCATCAGAAGCCCCAAGACCACTATCATGAACTGCAAAAAAACATGCGACATAAAAATTCATGGTTATATCCAGTAAACGCGTTGCGCAACCATAATGTTGAAGATAACAACACCGCGATAACGAATCAAAATTATCTGGAATACGATCAGAAAGCCTACGGCTTAGTGGTTCAAAACGGCTAAGCATTTCCTTTTCTATATCACCCACAGTCAGCCCCCTCGGCCCACAACTATAATTATGGTAATACCTTTCAAATGAGGATTCTAAAAGCCATGAAGACCTTGCATGACCACGAAAAAACCATGCCCCAGAAGACTGCCCAAACGCATCATAAATTGCGACAAGGTCACGTGCATTATTAATTGAAATTTTTTTAAATACCATATTTACCTATCCAAGTGATACACACGATCTCTTTCCATAGAATCATTAATGGTAGATTCAACGTATTGAATACATTTTTTAACAATTGATGTTACAAACACATCACCCACACTATCTCCTAATTTACTATATAAACCCTGAATTGCAACCAATGCCGGTGGTCTTTCACCAGGAGAAGAGCTATAACCACCACTAGGAGTCGTTTTGGTATAAAGAACACTAGATAATTCATTTTCTCGTAATTCCCCAAGTTTAACTTTTTCAGCTAAAATAGAGATATATTTAACCCAAACATTCAAAGTGGTCTCTGTCAAATCAAAGTTGTAGAGCGTCTTACAAAGCATATTTGAATCTAATGCAATATCATCCAAAAGTGCAACGATGAATAAATTACCGTTGGAATCAATCATATTTACCAGCTCACTAAAAGGATTGGGCCATATATGAAAATCTAGCTTCACCATATTATTAAAAACGAAAGAATAATTATCGTTATTAAAAATTTTTTTTATGCTCGACAAAAATCGATACGGAACCTTCTCATCACTGCTTAAATCATCTTGCTTTCTACTCCTCAACAATCCCCATAATAACTCTTTAGATAACTTCAAATATTTAAATATCTCTATAACATTATCGCCCCAAACTGGAGTTTTTAACAATTTTTCAACCACTAAATCATTAACTTCCTTATCTATAAGACAAGACGTATTATCCTTAAAAATAATTAGCATGTGGGCAACATTATCCTCGGCTTGGCTATCCTCTAAATTATACAACCGCAATAAATAGTCTTTTAAAAACTTATGCTTAATTGAAAATTCTTCGGCTTTAACCTGAAAGATAGCACTAGATATTAAAGTATGAGATGACTTCGCAGATAAGATATCATAAATTTTTTTCTTTTCCTCAACATCATCTTTTAAGAACATAAAAAATAAATGCATCTCATCCATGTCAGGTTCAGGTAAACAAGTATGAAAATAATCGATATACTTCGCTTTCACATCATCATGTTTTACTGCAAGCTTAGAGAAAGATATTTTTCTAATAGCAACAGGAAGAGTATCCCATAAAGTTTGATCACAAAAAATATCATAAAAATCACTTATTGCAACAGACACCCATAAATACCAGACATTATCCATTGGAATATCTACAAGCTTACTTAATCGGCTAAACAATGAAACTTTTGCCTCAGCTGTTGCGAATTTTGATTCTAACTGTTCAACTATTGCCTTGTACTTAGCCTCATCCCAGCGATATCTATTAGCTTCAACTGTTTCCAAAAGCCAAGACCACCTGTCAACTTCAGCAGGACATAACTGATAATAATCTTTAAAAGGTTTTAAAATACATAAAAACCCACGAGCCAAATATTTATAAAGCACATATTCAAGATCAACAGGTATTTTATTTAACAAAAATGTAACTATCTTTTCTTCAAAACTATATTTATTACACCACCACCTAATCAACATCCGTTCTATTCTAGTTAAAACACTGAAATTAGAAGATATAAAACAATGGCTCAAAAAAACGTCAATAAAAAACTCTTTCTCCTGATCTATCCGTTCATAGCGCCCAGAATCTAAATTGGCACCACCTAAATTGACTCGACCAAAATCCGATATTACGTCTAATGCAGCATTTATAAAGTCATTCTTACCTGACAGCAACCACTTATCTTTTATATACTCAAGACATTTGTTTCTCAATGCAAGCCCTTCGTCAGAGATATTAAAGGGTATCGCACCAATCGTAAAGGAATGATCATGACTCCTAGTATGTTCATACCCACCCATAAGCAATTCAGTAAAAACAGCCTTAAATAAAATAAGATTATCTTTGTTATCTTCCAATTGCAAAAGTATATCCATGCGAGAACTTATCGCCTTAATATTGTAATATGCCGGAGAAACAAAATGCCTAAGCAAACTAACAGCTTTTTGATTATCATAGAATCCATCTAATCGAAGAGAATTCATTTTTATTAAGAATTCAATAAGTGCCTTGTCATTTTCTGAACGTCGCATCAATATTTTTATTATCGGTGCAAATTTGTCAGAGTTCCATGCAGAACGATCAAGCTTGCCTGCTTCTACGAAATTAAGTCCATTACGGACCACTTTAATACCCACATCAGGAAAGATATGTGCTAAATACTCAACTTTAACGAGAATTCCAGATAAGCCACTAATATTATGCAAATTAAATGACCCCGCAATGTCAGAGGCCAACCTACTCAAGCAATCACTAATTTCAGACCGCGCCTTACTCTCATATGCAATTGAATAATATAGATTTTTTACTACATTATCAGGACTATTATCAAACCATTTTGCAATCAACTCTTTAAGCTTATCATCATCCACCAATTCAAAACCACTAACAATAAATAAATCCCCCTTCATGTCAGGGGAAAACCTGTATGAACGACCAATATAACGCAAAAAACCATCCTTAACCAATGATTCAACTATCCCACGAGATTCTTCTTCATTCTTATTAAAATAAAACATAAAAACTCTAAATAACTCACTAATATTTGAAGATGGGAGCAATAATGAAAGTTCAAACAACACAGCATCATAATCGAATACCGGAGAAGAACCAACTACACCCTCAACAACACTTATAAATAAATTTTTTTCTTTTGTTGTAATAAAGTGGTTTATATTATCAGTACTAAGACGCGTAACCTTATTGATGGCATCAGCTACTAACCTCAAATAAAAAGGCTTATTAAACTTAGTAACAATCGAAATTTGATCCTCAATATCACTCTTACCCGTAAACGAATGCAAAACTTCCAATAAATCACCCTGACTCCATTCAGGAATCTCTATCAAGATAGGTTTAGTAATACCAAGCTTACACAACAAATCGTTAAAAAGTGAAGAATTAACCACTCGAGATGAAAATAAGAGTTTGACACTTTTTGAATAATATACCTGCTTTAATAGCGCCTTTAAATTTGTTTGATCCCATTTATCCATGTCATCAACAATCAATAAATAGTCTTTGCTGTGATTAAGCTCTTTTTCAAAAATCTCAGATATATTTTTCTCTAAATCTTTAAGGAAATAGAACTCACGGTTATAATTCTTGATATTATTAAAGATTAAATTTCGGAGAAAATGCGATTTGCCAACACCACCAGGAGCAAAAATACCCATAAATTTAAAATCTATATCATCTGACACAATAAAGTCAGAAAAAGTGTTTCTTAACATCTCGTATCTATCGGCACAAATAAGCTCGCTGACATCCCCCAAACATGATTCATATCTTGAAAAATATTCCGCTGGCGTCTCTATGGATAAGTTTTGAACTTCATCAAACCAAAATTTCCGTAAGTAAGGATAACTTGATATAATTCCCTCTAACTTAGGTCTATCAAAAACAATTAAATTAACACCATTTTTAGATGCAAAATTCTCCAAAGCAACCTGATAATCGCAACCGATGGACACATTAACACAATAAAACAACCAATCAGCACTATGCTTCTTGAAATTATTAAATTCTTTCTCTAAAAGTTCTTCTTTTAAACTATCAAAAGCTTGCTTGGGTTGAGCATCTAAATTCTTACGCTTTGATTGAACTAAAAATTTTCCCGCTTTATCAAGATAACAGCCCTCCTTGAGCACAGCATCCTGACCACCATCAGCCCCTTTCATGGGATCAGACGGTTTAAAGTCAGTAGAATGCATTTCAAGTTCAAACATTGCATTAACTAAACTTTGAAATTTTTGCCAAGAATCAATTTTTGACCATTCTAACATTTTTTGCCTCTCACACCCAAAATTCTAGCAATTCGATGTTTGATTTTTTGTTCACATGCATTAATTAGATTCTTATTTATTTTCATATTAATAAATTATTTCCCTTTTTCCTAAATAAGTTCTATTTAGTCAAATTTTATAGATTGATAAATTTTCTATTTGGGAAATCAGTAGTTATCGAATCAATATATTCCAACATTTTCATTTTAGATCAAAAACTATTTTTTTCCCATGTGCAGGGATAACCCACCAAGCAATTTTAGTTCTAGTCTTTTTATCAACATAAGGACCTTATATTCTATGGGCATCTGTTTCTTGAATTTTTTTTTCTGCATTTCCCCCTCCTTAGCATATTTTAAAAACAAAAAAACCAGGTAACCTTCACTGGCTAATTATAAGCATATCCCTATCTTGAAATAACTATAAATAGTATAGCAATTTTTCCCTTTTTTGACAAGAAGAAACCGTAGTTTTACCTACAAATGCTAAGAAAAAGCCCAAAGTATATGTATCAATATTCAGCTTTTATTTGAAGAGTTTCTTCTGGCTTGAAAAACATACAAGTTTTTGCGAGACAACATCTGACATCATTTTTAAATCTCTATCGCTGACATCATAGACACCAATAATGTCTTTGTATTTAGCGAATTGAGGGATAAATTTAGCAAATAAATTCTTTGACTGAGTAAACCAGGTAGTACGGAAATCAACATCTACTTTCCCCGGAAACAAAGCCGCGTAAAATATATGTGTCTCTACTAAATCCTGAAAAAAATGTGTTCCAAAAGACAATTCAGGCATCAGGTTATCCTCTGTTGAAGCAACCTCCACAAGGACCGAAACATTATTTATCTCCGCAAACTTAACCGGTATTCCTAAAGAAGGTGTTGTTGTCCCCCATCTTCCTGGACCTATAAGCAGAGTAGGCATGGCTTCCTTATCCTTTATTTGTCTATTCAATTCTCCAACTAAACGGGCAACTTGATATTTGTCCGATTGAACAAGCTTAATATACTTAACTTGGTCAACATATATGATTCTCTTAATCTGCTGCAAAGAATTTCCACCAAGAAAATATCCTTGAGATTTAAAAAGTATGTCATTGTTTTTTATCCTCTGGGGTATCTTGACCCCGTGACTTATTCCCCATGTCTGTAAAGGTCTACATTGCAGCAAGTTTATTCTAAACGCATCATCTCTCGTAAAATTTACTGTAAATTCTATTTCAACCGGATAATCGTAACTTTTTTGCAGTGTTTTTAATATACTCTTAAATACACCAGCAAAATTATCATTCTCAAACAGATTATCTAACGTCAATATCCAATGCTCCTTCTCTTCCCTGCCCATTTCACTCATTATCCGCATAGCTTCATAATCTTTTACAGCTACACGAGATATCCCTTTATAAAGTTTTTCGTCTATCAGACTTTCCAAAGTTATGATGTGAAATTTATTTTTTTTGATATCTATAACATCAACCTTGTGTTGTGAAAATCTTTTCAAATCATCCCTCTGCGAGTATGGCCTTTGTAAAGGAGCATCCAACGCAACCATTCTCGGATAGTCCCCCTCTACACGGTCAACAGCTCTTGTGCCCAATCCAAATACAAGTCTGAGCATCCCCGCGTTTGGATCCATATTTTCATTCCATACATATGTATTATAAGACACTCCTACACCGGCAAGATCCGGAAAAAAATAGCGTTTATGATATGCACCCGAAACCCGCTGAACCAAAAGGGCCATCTGTTCATCTAATTTGTCTAATCCTCTTTGTTTTCTGTATGCCAGGGCATCTTCGCTCATGGCACTTGCATAAATAAGTTTTACTGCCTCGGCAAACTGAAGGTATCGCTGCTCAGGAGTGCCCTGATTCGCTAAAAATATACTGTCATATTTCCCCGCGAATGCGTTCCCAAAACCATCTTCTAAAAGAGAACTTGAACGGATTATAATAGGTGATGCGCCAAAGTATTCTATTATCTGCTGGAACTGTTCCCTTATTGCTTCAGGAAACATTCCGTAAAGTATCTTTTCTTTTAAAATTTTCGCAGTGGTAAAATATCCTTCTTCTGTTTTTTGCTGCAGAAGCAATTTCCACCATTGATTTTCGACAATATAAGAATAGAAAATATCCGAACCTATATAAAATGAATCGTGTGGTTCGGAAACTTTTTTCCAATGCAGCGATTTATTCTTCGATAATATCTTCCTGGCTAAAAGCATCCCCACGGTTTTCCCGCCGATAAAGCCGCTTCCTATCAATTTGGATTTTATATCAAGCAGATCTTCAAGCGAAAAATTGCGAATCACCAAAGATAGAATTTTCTCATTTTTCGTGATTATGACACCGCTAAGCTTTTTTATCATATCCAGTATCTTCTTTTTTGATACATGAGTTTTAAGCAACTCCTCAGCTTCAAGAAATAAACGGTCCCAATGATCAAGATTTCGCTTGGCACTTTCAGCCCCCTTCTCGCGAATATATGAAAGGATTTTCACAGCATTAACACTGTCAGTGATCGGGATACATGCCTCTCCTTCTTTTTGGTGGGGGAGAAACATCGTTGGCGAATACCTGTTCCATACCTTCAGTGGATGGATATAAAAACTCCCATCACAATGGTAAACATCCAGAAGCAGCTGTGTTGTTTCACGAATACGAGCTATAGATTTAAATGAATGATTATTGCGTAATATGGCAAAATACGTTATGGTTTTGAGTTCATACAGATATGGGCATGTGACCATAAAAAAAGTCCCGATCATTATGTCTGCGGCCCATGAGGAAAGAAGTTCTGACAAGCAATCAAACACATAATAAGCCCCTTCCCCTTCCTGAGTAATTATATTATGTAACTTTGTCGTAAAAAATTCAAATCCCGCGTTAGGATTAAGGTCGTATCGTTTTATTTTTTTTGATGGCTTAAGAACTTCAACATGTGAAGCAAATCTTATATATATAACTTTCCTCTTTTGCTTGAGTGATTCATCAACAAATGGCTTCACAAGCTGGATATAATCTTTTACATCATCTATCTGCCAAACAACATTATCTCCTATTTTTAATCCAGTAAGAAGACCATCCAGTCCTTTTATTCCTGTGCTTATCATATGCTTTATCCTTTTTTTCTAAACAATAAATTTTTAAAAGCAACTCACATAAACGCTAAATTACTTTCTCCCATTAAATATTTATCAATACTATGAGCACAGTTTCTCCCTTCAGCAATCGCCCATACCACTAACGATTGTCCGCGTCTCATATCGCCTGCCGCAAACACCTTCTCAACTGAACTCATATAGCCTGCATCTGTTTTTACATTTCCCCGTTCATCAAATTCAACCCCAATCTCATCAAGCATTCCTGAATGCTCAGGATGGACAAATCCTATCGCCAGGATAACCATATCCGCTTCAATTTCAAAGTCACTACCGGGTACTTCTTTCATAATGGGACAACTCCCAGCAACTGCCTCAGAAAATTCCACTTTAACGCAGGAGATTTTCTTAACAAAACCCTTTTCACCGATAAATTTTTTTGTCAAAACCGCCCAATGACGCTGGCCGCCTTCCGCGTGACTTGATGACGTTTTTAAAAGCAACGGATAATTCGGCCATGGGTAGTTCTCGGTACGGCATATAGGAGGATGAGGCATAACTTCTATTTGCACCACACAATCAGCTCCCTGCCTATGTGCTGTGCCCACACAATCTGATCCTGTATCCCCTCCGCCGATAACAACAACTTTTTTCCCATTTGCATTTATAATTTTATCAGCCGAAAACTTTTTCCCGTCTAATACTTTATTTGCCTGCATAAGATAATCCATAGCAAAATATACACCCTTTAGTTCCCTGCCCTTTATTTTAAGATCTCTGGGCATGCGAGAACCGCCAGCCAAACAAAGTGCATCAAACTTCTTTAGCATCTTTTTAATTGCAAAATCTCTTCCTACTTCTACTCCCGTTTTAAAAACCACTCCTTCTTTTTCCCAGATATCTATTCGCCTATCGATAATATGTTTTTCAAGCTTAAAGTCAGGGATCCCATAACGCAAGATACCTCCGGCCTTCTCCTCGCGCTCAAAAACAACCACATTATGTCCGGCTTTGTTAAGCTGTGCCGCGCAAGATAGACCTGCCGGACCGGAACCGATTACTGCAATATTTTTATTTGTCTTTTTACAAGTAGGCCTGGGTTTTACCAATCCATGCTTAAAACCAAGTTCTACTATAGAAAGTTCATTGTCACGAATTGTTACCGCCTCTTCATTTAAACCTAATACACAGGCATATTCGCAAACAGCAGGACAAACTCTTCCTGTTATTTCCGGAAGGTTATTTGTGGATTCTAAAAGACTAAGTGCCTTTTTCCAATTTCCTAAAAACATATAATCATTCCATTCCGGAATATAGTTTCCTAGCGGACAGCTCCAATGACAAAAAGGTATGGCACAATCCATGCAGCGTGATGCCTGTTCCTGCGATTGACCTTGCGGCCGCAATTTGCAAACGTCCTTAAAATCCTTCACTCGTTCACATGCCTGGCGATATTCTCCATCTTGTCGTGATATTTTTAAAAATCCCCTCAAGTCACCCATCAGATTCCTCCGCCAAATCAAGTTTTTTTTCTATCTTTGTTCCTTCTAAGATACGTTTATATTCTATGGGAATAACCTTAACAATATTCTTCAATTCAACACGCATATTATCAATAATTTTTTTTGCCTTACTGCTCTTTGTATATTTGTAGTGATTTTGCAGCAAATGATACAATGTTTCCTTATCTTCTTCGTTTACTTTTTCTAATGCGATCATATCCATATTGCATTGATTCTTAAATGTCTTTTCTTCATCATACACATAGGCTATCCCGCCAGACATTCCCGCTGCGAAATTTCTACCTGTTTTGCCCAATACAACAACTCTGCCGCCGGTCATATATTCACAGCCATGATCTCCGACCCCTTCGACCACAGAATAAAGCCCTGAATTTCTCACACAGAATCTTTCTCCGGCAACACCGCGTATATAAGCCTCGCCTGACACCGCGCCGTAGAAGCTGGTATTACCAATAATACTGTTACTCTCAGGTTTATACTGCACTTCTGCGTCCGGATATATTATGATTTTTCCACCGGAAATCCCTTTTCCAACATAGTCATTGGTCATGCCTTCCATTTCAAAGGTGATACCTCTAGCCAGAAAAGCCCCAAAACTTTGCCCCGCGATTCCTTTAAATTTACACTTTATGGTATCCTCTAAAAGGACTCCGTCACCGCATCTGCGGCAAACCTCACCGCTTAACATTGTCCCTGTAGCCCTGTTTGTATTATTAATGTTAGAGGATAAGCTGACCGGCCTATTATTATCAAGCGCGTCTTTACATTTTTCAATAAGCTCAACATCCAGAACATTATCAAGGCCGCTGTCTTTTTTAAAATCGCAATATCGTCCAACATTTTCCGGCACATCCGGACGATAAAGAATCCGGGAAAAATCAAGCCCCTTTGCCTTTTCAGGAATAATCTCTTCATTTAATTCCAGAAGGTCTGTTCTGCCGACTAAATCATTTATGGTTTTTACGCCTAAACTGGCCATGATTTCACGAAGTTCCTGAGTAACAAAATGGAAATAATTAACAATATATTCCGGACGCCCTCTAAATCTCTTCTGTAAAATTCCATCCTGCGTAGCCACGCCGACTGAACAGTTATTCAGATGACAATGCCTTAACATGACACAACCGCTGACAATCAAAACTGCCGTACAAAACCCAAATTCCTCAGCTCCAAGCATAGCCGCTATAGCCACATCACGGCCTGTCCGCATTTGACCATCGGTTTGTATGCGTACCCTTGAACGCAAATTATTCAGCAATAATGTCTGGTGTGTTTCCGCAAGTCCCAATTCCCATGGCAATCCCGCGTGTCTTAGCGAACTTTTCGGAGATGCCCCTGTGCCGCCATCAGCCCCTGAAATAAGAATCATATCCGCGTGACCTTTAGCAACTCCTGCTGCAACAGTTCCCACCCCAATTTCCGAAACAAGTTTTACGCTAATGCGCGCATTAGAATTAGCATTTCTTAAATCAAATATTAGCTGAGCTAAATCCTCTATTGAATATATATCATGATGCGGCGGAGGTGATATCAAAGTAACTCCAGGAGTTGTATATCTTGTTTTGGCAATTGCCGCGCTGACTTTGTGCCCCGGCAATTGGCCTCCTTCCCCTGGTTTTGCTCCCTGGGAAATCTTTATTTGTATTTCATCGGCATTAACAAGGTAATTTATAGTGACACCAAATCTGCCTGAAGCAACCTGCTTTATAGCGCTTCTTCTTGAATCTCCATTAGGCAAAATAATAAACCTGCTGGGATCTTCGCCTCCTTCTCCGGTATTTGATTTACCGCCTATCCTGTTCATAGCAATAGCGATTGTCTCATGTGCAGCGCTGCTTATCGAACCAAAACTCATCGCTCCTGTAGCAAAACGCTTCATAATATCTTCCACAGGTTCGACCTCATCAATTGAAATCGGTTTTATTTTTTTGTCCCCAGAGGTGGAAAATTTAAGCAAACTCCTTAAAGTTGTCGGATTAGCTGATTGGTCATTTATCATTTGAGCAAATTGTCTATACTTATCAAAATCATTATTGTGTGTAGCATCTTGCAAATTTGCAATGCTTTTAGGATTCCAAAGATGCGATTCCCCGTCCTTTTTCCACTGATAAATCCCCCCGCTGGCCAAATTAGGACTATACATATTATTTTCAGGATAAGCCGCTTTATGCGAATTTATAGTTTCATCCGCAATTTCCTCAAGACCTACGCCAGAAATACGTGATGCCGTACCGGAAAAATATTTATTTACCAGTTCATCCTTCAAACCCAGCGCTTCAAATATCTGCGCTCCACGGTAACTTCTAAGGGTAGAAATCCCCATCTTAGATAGAATCTTTAATATCCCGTCTGTTAATGCTTTCCTGTAGTTTTTTAGTGCTTTTTTAAGATTTAAAAATATTTCCTTTTCTTCAATAAGATATTTTATAGCTTCATAAGCCAGATATGGATTGACACAATCTGTACCGTAAGCAAAAAGAAGCGCGAAGTGATGCACCTCTCTGGGCTCAGCACTTTCAACGATAATAGCAACTTGTGAACGTATGGTCTTTCTTACAAGATGCTGATGAACCCCGCTCATAGCTAAAAAAGCCGGCAAAGCAATATTGTCTTTGTCAACTCCCCGATCACTTAAAATAATAAAGGAATACCCTTGCTCAATAGCATATTCTGCCTCAAAACAAATCCTATCCAAAGCCTGGATAAATCCGTCTTTTCCGCTGGAAGCGCCAAAAAAAGTATATATTGTTTTTGATTTGAACCCTTGGATGCTGATATCCCGCAAATTCTGCATATCTTCATTGCTCAATATCGGATTTTTTACTCTGAGCTTATGACTATGTCCAGGATGTTCATGTAGGATATTTTTCTCAGGACCAATAAAACTTTCCAAACTCATCACCAACTTTTCCCTGATAGAATCTATTGCTGGATTTGTTACCTGAGCAAAAAGCTGCTTAAAATAATTGTACAAAAGCTGCGGTTGCTTTGAGAGAAATGCATGCGGGGTATCGTTGCCCATAGAACCCACTGGCTCTTTACCCTCTTCAGCCATAGGCTTTATTATCATTTTAAGATCTTCCCGCGTATAGCCAAAAGCCTTAAGACTCGATATAATATCATCAAATTTAGGCCCGGACACACTTCCGGAAATAAGCCTGTCCAGATCAATCATGTTATCTTCATTCCACTGCCCATAGGAATGACGTGTTGAAACATTTTTCTTTATTTGAGAATCATTTATTATTCGGCCGGATTCTGTATCTATTAAGAATATTTTCCCCGGCTCAAGTCTTCCACTGGTCTTAATTTCAGCTGGAGGTATATCCAATACCCCAACCTCAGATGCCATGACAACAAACCCTTTTTTAGTTATAATATAACGCGCGGGACGCAAACCATTCCTATCTAGGACTGCTCCGATATTTTTACCATCTGTAAAAGCTATTGCTGCCGGTCCATCCCATGGCTCCATAAAACAAGCATGATACTTGTAAAAATCTTTTAATTTTTTATCCATAAACTTATCATACTGCCACGCGGCAGGTATAAGCATCATCATTGCGTGTTCAAGTGATCGTCCGGAGAGCACCAAAAGTTCAAAAATATTATCAATCGCGGCAGAATCGCTTCCTCCCTCAACAATAACCGGCTTTAGCTTTTCTATATCTGTACCGAAAAGTTCACTAGTGATTAATCTTTCTCTGGCACGCACCCAATTCACATTACCGCGCAATGTATTTATTTCGCCATTATGCGCCAAAAATCTAAACGGCTGTGATAGATCCCAGGTAGGAAAAGTATTCGTACTATATCTTGAGTGAACTAAACAAAAAGAACTATCTATTTCTTTATCAATTAGATCAGGAAAGAACTTTTTCAGCTGTGAAGGGATTAAACGTCCTTTATAGCTCAATGTCTTTGATGATAAATTTGTAATATAAAAAGATGATTTTTGCTCTACTGCTAATTCCTTAACAGCATTCTCAATCTGCTTACGAATAACATACAGCTTGCGTTCAAAGGCTAGCTGGTCCAACAGATTTTCATTCCTGCCTATAAATACCTGTGAAATAAACGGCATTGACTGTTGGGCTCCTTTGCCAATCGCGGAATTATCAACAGGTACATTACGCCAGCCCAAAAACTGCTGCCCTTCCGCTTGAACAATATTATGAAATATTTCTTGGATTGATTCTCTGGCCAGATCATCCGGGGGTAGAAATATTAATCCAGTTCCATAGCAACCGATCTCAGGTATTGCAATGCCGCTTTCCCTACATACCCTGAGTAAAAATTTATGAGGAATTTGGATAAGTAAGCCTGCTCCATCTCCGGTATCAGGATCAGCACCAACAGCACCGCGATGACTCAATCTCTCTAGCACTTCAATACCTTGTTCGACAATATCATGGGTCTTTTTACCGTTAATATTACAAACAAATCCTACCCCGCAGGCATCTTTTTCAAACTGGGGGTCATATAGCCCCTGTTTTTCAGGAAAGTGTCTATAATTCATTGTCTTTATATCCCTTCATACTAATACAGATTAATAGTAAAACTTGAATTTTGAAATATCAATATTTAATTTCTTTATTTTTGCATGCAGCGTATTTCTGTTAATTCCTAGTAATTTTGCCGCTTTTTTCTGATTGCCATCTGTTTTTTGTAAAGTTATCTCAATAAGCGGGCGTTCCACCATCTCAAGAATATCTTTATACAAAGCTTTTCTCTTATTATCTAGGGAAAAAAGCTGTGTCTCTCTGACACAATCCTCTAAAATCCTTTGCTTGTTCTTCTCAGGATACATATTATTCCACTCTCTTGTGCACTAATTGCCCAATTTTTAAGCAAAAAAAGGTAAAAAAAATTTAATTTGTTATCGCCATTTTGTTCTTAGAAATGATCTTTAAAAAATTATATCCCAAAATAGCCATTTGTTTCGTATAATCCAGTTTTATTTTTATATAACGATCAAGCATTGCCTGTGTAATCAGCCTGTTTTCCGAATCGTCTCCATCAAGATAGACCTGAGTCCAGTCTTTTATTTGAATATCGGTTACTTCGCAGTGAAATTGAAGACCATATATATTATTTTTCAAGCGAAATGCCTGGTGTTCACAAGCATCGGACCTAGCCAGTAAGACTGCATCAACCGGAAGATCATATGTGTCCTCATGCCACTGAAAAACCTCAAACGGATAAATAATATTTTCAAAAAGGGAATCAAAATCTGATTCCTCCGTAAGTCTCACGCAAGAAAATCCGATCTCCTTATATAATGCTTTTCTAATCCTTGCTCCTGCAGCTTTAGCTATCAGCTGCGCTCCCAGACATATGCCCAGTGTAGGAATATCTCTTTTAATTATTTCTTTTAAAAAAGTGTCTTCCTGTTTCAAAAAAGTATATTCCTGTTCCTCATAAACATTCATTGGCCCGCCAAGTAAAAGCACAGCCTCTAAATCATCTATATCGCAAAACAAGTCTTCATTATTTTCCCAAGCCTTGATTGTTTTAACTTCGTATCCTCCCCTTGAGAACACCTCTTCAAACATACCCGGGCCTTCAATATCTATATGTTGAATAAATAAAATCATGTCTTTTTCTCCTAAAACTTTACATTAAAACAATGAGCAGCAACATCTGCATTTTTGATATTAGTACACACTAGCTACCCACTGCTATATAGGGAGTATCGCGAAACATCATTTTCAAATTTGAAATTTTAAAATAAGCACACTTTTGCAAAAAATCAATATTGGATAAGGGGCTGTTGCAAAATGTGCAGATACAAGGCTTTTTTGAGCAAACGCGGAGACGTACATGAATGTACGTCGCACAAATGAGCGAAAAAGTAACGCAGTAGATGTGCACTTTGCAACAGCCCTATATATTCTCCTATAATACCAGGAGAAGTTCCTGATACTTTGCCATGGGCCACAATTCATCAGCAACAAGCTCCTCAGCCGTATCAACAGCAACGCGCAATTTATCCAGCGCCGCGACCCCTGAAGAAGCATATGCCTTGGCCTTTTTCAACTCTGTTATTTGTTTTTCACAAGCATCTATTTCCTTTTTCAGACTATTCATACCGGATTTAATATCCGCATAAACCTTATCTAATATCTTTAAGTCAGCCGCAACCGCGCCTGATTTTATGCCGGCTGATTTAACTGCTGAATTAGCACCGCCAAACAATGCGATATTCTTCAGCACAGCAGGCATCACAAGGGTTTTTGCAATATTTATTGCTGTCTTAAATTCGATATTTTTGGTTTTATTATAAGCTTCGAGTTTTATTTCAACCTTTGAATGCAGCTCCCTTTCACTTAAAACACCCATATCTTCATAGAGTTTTATCGCGTCTTTTTCTAAAAACAGTTCCAAGGCAACTGGCGTATTCTTAGTATTCGGTAATCCGCGCTTAGCTGCTTCTCTATGCCATTTACTGTCATAGTTATTTCCTTCAAATCGCACTCTTCTGGTTTCTTTGAGCACTTTTTCCAAAACCTCAAATGCCTTGCTTTTTGCGTTAGTTTTATTACTACTGTCTTGCATTCTATCGGCAATCTTATTGTATCCATAAGCAATGATCATATTCAAGATAGTTGCTGCTTCCGCGCAGTTATGCGATGAACCAACCGCTCTGAACTCAAATTTGTTACCAGTAAAAGCAAGCGGCGATGTTCTATTTCGATCTGATGTATCTTTAGCTACTTTCGGAAGATCCTTTAACCCAAGATATATTTCCGATATTTTTTTATCCGTTATCTTTCCCAAGCCTTCGATCTCGTTCATCAATGCCTCAAGATACTCACCCAGATATACCGACATTATCGCGGGCGGAGCTTCATTTGCTCCCAACCTATGGTCATTACCGGCATCGGCAACAGAGCCTCTGAGCAATCCTCCGAATTTATCAACACCCAGCATTACCGCAGCCAGAGACAGCAGGAAGATAATATTATCCTGAGGTGTTCCTGAAGGGTCAAAATAATTCGCGCCTGTGTTGTCGCCTATAGACAAGTTAAAATGCTTTCCAGAGCCATTGACTCCTCCCAACGGCTTTTCATGCAGGACTGCCACCATATCATGTTCATCTGCAACTTTCTTGAGGATATCCATAAGCTGTAAATTATGATCAATAGAAAGATTGACCTCTTCATAAAGCGGCGCGATTTCAAACTGATTAGGTGAAACTTCATTATGACGAGTTTTAGCCGGAATTCCTCTGCGGTACAATTCCTTATCAAAGTTTTCCATAAACTCTAGAACATTAGACTTTATCGCGCCGAAATAATGATCTTCCATCTGCTGTCCTTTAGCCGGTGCTGCGCCAAAAAGTGTCCGGCCGCAAATAAGCATATCCGGGCGGCTTGCGTAAAGCTCCTTAGCAAACAAAAAATATTCCTGCTCCGGGCCGCCAAAAACTTTTATCTTTGATACCTTTTTATTGCCTAAAAGTCTCTGCAATCTGAGCGCGGCATCACTGACCGCTTTAAGTGATCTCAAAAGCGGAGTCTTAATATCTAAGACATCTCCGGTCCAGGATAAAAACACAGAAGGTATTACCAGCGTTTTAGTCTCCCCTGTTTCAAGTAAAAAAGCAGGTGATGTCGGATCCCATGCTGTATAGCCGCGCGCCTCAAAAGTTGAGCGCATACCGCCTGAAGGAAAAGATGAAGCATCAGGCTCTGACTGTATAAGCTGCCTGGCTGATAAGCGTTCAACAATATCCCCGTTTTTATCATAGGAAATAAACGCGTCATGCTTTTCCGCGGTTCCTCCACGCTGCGGCTGAAACCAGTGAGTAAAGTGAGTTGCTCCGTTTTCAATCGCCCATTCTTTCATGGCATGAGCGACATCTCCCGCGATACTCTGGTCCAGAGGTTCTCCTGAATCTATTGTTGAGAGCAGCTTATTGTAAACACCCTTGCTCAGCTTTTCATTCATGACTTTCTTACTGAATGTCAATTCTCCAAAAAACTTGCTTATAGTTGCCATCTTAAAATCCCTCCCTTTAATATTCACATGCAAACTTTACGTTTTCTTTTTCTCAATTTTTCTAAGCAGATCTGATCTAAAAATAAAAAACCCCCAAAAAACAGGACACTATTGTTTCTTGAGAGCTTCTTTGCTCTTTTTTTCCAGCCATTGGAAAAAAGAAAAACCCGAAAACTCTTCTTTCCGGGCATCATTGCCTTTATAACTTCGCTGTTAGAAAGAAGTTTACCATAGAAACAAATTTTGTCAATAGACTTTTTTAAAATTAATTCAGCCAATAGCATCAGCGCCTTTTTCTCCGCTTCTAATTCTAATGCACTGCGGCAGATCAAGTACAAATATTTTTCCATCTCCGATATTGCCGGTTCTTGCTCCCCTTATTATCGCATCAATAGTCGGATTAATAAAGTCTTTATTGACAGCTATCTCCAGGCGGATTTTCTTAAGCAAATTAACCTCATGGATAACCCCGCGGTAGGTCTCGGTAAACCCTTTTTGCTGTCCGCAGCCCAGAGCATTAGTAACTGTCATCTTATGTATGTCTGCCTCAAATAGAGCCTTTTTCACATCAGGCAATTTATGCGGCTGAATCAGTGCAATTATAAGTTTCATCTTATTTTCCTCCCTTTTTACATGAACACATCATTTACAGAGCAAAGCGATGTAAGTGATCTGTGTGAATGTAACCCCGCCGCCTTTCTGGCGGGGTCTTTCATTGTTTATTCAGTAACAAATATCTGAAATCCAGCATAAGATTCCATGCCGTGTTCTCCAATATCAAGGCCGCGCAATTCTTCTTCTCTTGAGACTCTCAGGCCTATTGTACTATCAATAACTTTAAAAACAGCACCCATAGTAAGCAGAATAAAACCTGCTACACAAAATACGCCTAATGCCTGTATACCCAGCTGAGAGAATCCCCCTCCATAGATAAGGCCTTCATTGGCTAAACCCAGCGCCTTTTGTCCGAATATCCCGACTGCCAGGGTTCCCCAAATACCGTTTATTCCATGTACAGGAAAAGCACCCACAGGGTCATCAATCCTTAGCTTATCAAGCAATACAACCCCTCCCACAACCAGTAATCCGCCTATACCTCCGATAACAATTGCCGCCCATGGATCGACAAAAGCGCATGGGGCGGTAATCGCCACAAGCCCAGCCAAAGCCCCGTTCATAGCCATGGAAAGGTCAGGTTTTCCGAACATTCTCCACACAACTATCATGGCCATTATGCCGCCAGTTGCCGCGGCCAGATTTGTGTTTATAGCTACCCTTGCTATCAAATCACCATTCCCGACTCCCAAAGTTGAGCCCGGGTTAAATCCGAACCATCCGAACCATAGAATGAACACACCTAAAGATGCAAGCGGTATAGAATGTCCGGCAATCGCATTGGGAGTACCGTCCGTATTGAACTTCCCTAATCTTGGTTTAAGTAAAATTGTGCCTATCAATGCCGCAACCCCTCCAACAGCATGAACTACAGTTGATCCGGCAAAATCAGCAAAGCCAATACTGCTCAGCCAGCCTCCACCCCATACCCAATGTCCCACGATTGGATAAATAAAAGCCGATATTAGAAAAGAATATATAAGGTACGCGGGAAACTTCATCCGCTCTGCCATTCCTCCAGCCACAATCGTCGCCGCGGCACCGCAAAATGCCGCCTGAAAAAGCCAAAATGCCGCAAGCGGAATATCTGCGCCGCTTTTAGCACCCATTAAAAACCAGCCGCTATGCCCCATGAATCCGTTTCCTGTTCCAAACATAATCGCATAGCCAAAAACAAAAAACCCCAAAGATGCCATACAAAAATCCAGGAAATTCTTTGTCAGGATATTGCAGGTATTTTTCGCTCTGATAAAGCCAGCCTCAACCATGCCGAATCCTGCCTGCATAAAAAACACAAGAAAGGCGGCTATCAAAACCCAGAGTGTATCGACGCCTCTAATTACTTCTGCCATATTAGTCTCAGCGGCAAAAGCAAGCGGACTTATTAAAAAAATTGAGGCCATCATTATCATACCAACCAATAAAATCTTAAAAAACTTATTCATTTTACCTTTTTCTCCTTTGATTATGCAACTGACTAATTAACTGAGAATTATAAAACAAAAAAAATCAAAATAGTTTTAGTTTTTCTTTTACCAATTCCGCATAAATTCGATTAATTCTATTTGTTTTAAACCAGCGGGATACAGTAGAGATCTGAATATCCAGCTTTTTGGATATATCGTGCAAAGTATACCCCCTTTCCTCTTTTATGTTTCTTAATGATTGAATTAATTCAAAATTTTCCATTTTATCCTCAAAAAAAAAGACGCTCTAATTCATGAATTTGAATTAAAACGTCATTGTCTTAAATTTATCAATACAAGCTTTGTACCTTATAATAATACAAGTAAAAAAAGCATATTTTTGGTAACCAGACAGTGAAGCTCTATGGGTTTACACC